>JAQVZQ010000025.1 GCA_028708095.1 Dysgonamonadaceae bacterium | reverse complement strand
TTGAATGTACCTACTTCAATTTGCAGGATTAGCAAAAACCGCTTCGCAATGCGGATAAGAGGGATGACAACAAGCTGATTGCGCTTTTCAAGTTGCTATCGCCTGAGCATCTCCTCAAACTTCCATTTGCCAACGACAGCAACACACTTGACAAACGCTTCTATAGCGAAATGCTTCATATCATTGGTTTGAATGAAACCAAAGAGGGTGGCAAAAAGCTAATTGGACGAAACAAAGAAGGCGAGCGCAATAGTGGTAGCCTTCTGGAGGATGCCATCATTCAGTTGGATAGCCTAGACAAAATAAGTCGTCTCGAGAAGCCAAGTCAGTTTGGAGACACCTATCAAGAAAGACTTTTTAATGTTGCCCTAGAACTTACCATTACTTGGCTGAATCGGATTTTATTTTTGAAGTTGCTTGAGGCACAGCTTTTCACTTATCACAAAGACGACGAGTCGTATGCCTTTCTCAATCTGAGTAAAATAAAAAGCTATGACGACCTCAATAGTCTGTTTTTTCAGGTATTGGCACGAAAGTATGATGACAGAAACCCCGATGTGAAACAATTGTTTGAGAAAGTTCCCTATCTCAACTCTTCGCTTTTCGAGCCATCTGATATTGAGCACAAAACCATCCTCATGAGTAATCTGATAGACAATAAAAAGATTCCAATCCTATCGTCCACTGTTTTGAAAGACGAACATGGCAAAAAGAGAACAGGAAGCTTAGCTACACTTGAATATTTGTTTGAGTTTTTGGGTGCATACGATTTCAGTAGCGAAGGTTCAGAGAAAATTCAGGAGGAGAACAAAATACTTATCAATGCCTCGGTGCTTGGTTTGATATTCGAGAAGATAAACGGATACAAAGATGGGTCTTTTTTTACTCCGGGGTTCATCACCATGTATATGTGTCGCGAAACCATTCGGAAAGCGGTGATACAAAAGTTTAATGAAACTAAGGGGTGGAGTTGTACCAACTTTGATGAACTCTACGATAATATTGACAACCGAAAAGAAGCCAATGATATAATCAATAACATCAAAGTATGTGACCCTGCCGTGGGATCAGGTCACTTTTTGGTATCGGCACTCAATGAAATCATAGCAGTGAAAAACGATTTGCGCGTGTTGCAAGACCGCAATTGCCGTCGTTTGAAAGAGTATCAAGTGGAGGTGGTGAATGACGAACTGATTGTTACTGATGAAGATGGCGAACTGTTTGAATATAACCCCACCAACCGAGAGAGCCAACGCATACAAGAAGCACTATTTCACGAAAAGCAAACTATTATCGAAAACTGTCTGTTTGGAGTAGATATCAATCCAAACTCGGTTAAGATATGTCGTTTGCGTTTGTGGATTGAGCTATTGAAAAACGCCTATTATAAAAATGCCACAGAACTGGAAACACTTCCCAATATTGATATCAACATCAAGTGTGGCAACTCATTGGTAAGTCGTTTTGACTTGGACTCTGATCTGAAACAAGCACTAAAGAAAAGCAAGTGGAGCATCGACAGTTATCGCATAGCAGTATCTACTTACCGCAATGCTGAAAACAAAGAGCAGAAGAGAGAAATGGAGCATCTGATTCGTGACATTAAATCGGATTTTAGAAGTGAAATTTCTTTGAACGACCCAAAAATAAAACGACTACGCAAATTGTCGGGCGATCTCTATAGCCTTACACAACAGCAAACGTTGTTTGAAATGGGCAACAAGGAGAAATTTGCTTGGAACAAAAAGGTTGAAACCCTCACCAAGCAGACCCAAAAGCTGGAAGCCGAGATAGAGGAGATAAAAAGCAACAAGATATATGAAAATGCTTTTGAATGGCGATTTGAATTTCCTGAAGTGTTGAATGAGGTTGGGGATTTTGTGGGGTTTGATGTGGTGATTGGGAATCCGCCGTATATGTTATTACAGACACTTCCTAAAAACGAAGAAGCTTATTTAAAAGATGTATTTAAAACAGCTTCTTATAAAGGAGATACCTTTGGATTATTTATTGAGCTTTCAAGTGTTTTAGTGAAAAATGGAGGAATTGTAAATGTCATTGTTCCATATACTTGGATTTCAATACAACAGCATTATGAATTAAGAAAATTAATACTTAATACAAACTTAAATTACATTATTGATTTACCTCAGAAGGTTTTTGAGAATGCAGACCTTGATACAACAATAGTGCAATTCACTAAAAGCAAAATTGCAAATGATATTTTCTTTATTGGCAAAGCTGAAGATGAACAAATATCAATATATAAGGAGGGAAGTAGAGAGTTTTTTAAACAAAATAGCTTTTGGCAAATCAACTTGAATATAAGTAAAAATGACACATATATTTTAAGGAAAATACAAGGATCATCAATTGTTTTAGAATCAGTCTTTGAGGTATCTCAAGGATATATTCCGTATAGACGTAGTGACTTAACAAAGACATTTGGTATTGAAAAAGGCAACCAAATTGTAGATGAAAGGTTGTGGCATAGTGAAGAACCATTAAGCCCAGAGTTTAAACAAGAAATTCAAGGAAGAGACTTGTCGCGATTTACTTTTAAAGAAAGTTATCAATATGTTAAGTATGGTAAGCATGTTGCAGGATATGTAAATCCAAAATTCTTTAAATCTCCAAGGGTTTTAATCATGGAGGTCACAAGAGGTGAAAGATACAAATTAACAACAGTCTTTGTTGAAAAGGAATTTTATAACACACCTTCAATAATTAATATAATTCAACCTGAAAATGATATAGAAAACTTATTGTTCTTAAATGGTTTATTAAATTCTAGTCTATATTCTTGGTATCATTTAAAGGTTCACTCTAAATCACAAGCAAAAACTTCGATTCCCAAGATATTAGTTAGAGAGGTAAGAAATCTACCCTTTATTGATACAAATTCCAGAATTAAAAATTTAATTATTGAATTAGTTGATGAGATAATTTCAACAAAAAAACAAAACCCTTCTGCCGACACCACCGCCCTCGAATCCGAAATCGACCAATTGGTTTACGAGCTGTATGGGTTGACGGAAGAGGAGATTGGGATTGTGGAGGGGACATGAATTACAAGGTAGAACAAATTCATGAGTTATAAGGTAGAGCAAATTCATGAATTTGCTCTACTACTGAATCCTGATTGAAGGATTGCATGATGGACATCATTTGCAAATTTGATTAATAAAAACTAGGCTACCACACATTTGTATAGTGTGTCCTCCATTAAAGGCACCCGCTCTTATGCAGTTGTCAACGAAATCATAGTAATCACAATAAATCAACGATTCAGACAGTTGATTTGAGCCTCCTCAGTTGATACAAATATTCTATCGTGCATAAAGAAATAATATATTTGGCAAATTAAAACTCAAAAGTGTCGTTATTATCATGCGGATAACTTAACTTTGAATAAGGATTGCATATTTAGACTTCGCAAGAAAACGCCAAATACTGCGTTACTTTCGTTTTTGAAGAGTGAATAAAGAAAAGGGGTCATTTACTAAAGTAAATTGACTTTGTCTTCTTCCTCCTTGTAAGGCATAGTCAAAGCAAGCTTTGCCTCTGATCTTACTTCGGTCGTTAGTTCCTTAACTTTCAAAAACTTCGAAAGCTTCAGTGTAGCTGGAACAGGCTTTGTCTTTGACGTTTTCTTATCAAAGACTCAAAAAAAACAATAGTTTTCTGGCAGATACTATTTAATAAAAAGCAGCCTATTTAATAAGCAAAAAAGTAATATCCATATAATATAATTATAATGAAGAAGCCATTTAATATATTCCGCTATTTTAGTTTAACGGCAATTATTTGTTCACTTATAGGTTCTTTGTTGCTTTTTTATATAGGTGCTTGGAAAACCTATAACGCAATTAAAATAATGTTTTTTGATTATATTCCCGAAGGGGATGTGGGCCTGCACTTCACTAATAATGCAACAATATATATAATGAAAGCATTGGATTCGTTTTTAATAGCACTGGCTCTTTTTATTTTTGCTTACGGTGTTTATACATTATTTATTTCTAATAAAAATAACAACAAGAACAATGGCGTTTTAAAATGGATACATATACAAAATCTGGGGCATTTGAAAAAAATACTTGCAGAGGTTATTATTATTATTCTATTTGTTATTTTCCTTGAACTCGTAATCGAAAATATTCACAATTTGGAATGGAGTTTTTTGATAATACCTATATCTGTTCTTCTTTTGGGGTTTGGCTTAAAAATTTTGAAACTAGATGAAGAGGAACATTGAAACTATTATTCATATGAATTATGTATTACAGCAATTTCATGAATTTGTTCTACAACAATTAAATTATAAACATTTAAAACAAAATGAACAATAAGATTTTCATAAAAGATTGGTTAGAGTTAAAGCCTTACGACACACAGACTAAAACAGATGGTTTTTATCTGAAAACTTGCAATGATGTTAAAAGGGCTATTGTAACAAATAAATATTCATTCATATTGCAACGATTTTTGGGTGAAAAAGACATCAATACATTATCTTGTTTTGTGACTTCATATCTCGAAGATGTAATTTCAGGTACAAATATCTGGCAATCTTTTGTAAAAGCGCACTTAAGACTATACCAAAAGCATCTTCCTTTTTATGCACTTGACGATTATGATGAGCAAGAGATAAATACGCAAGATGTATCTTTTTTAATTTGGTATTTTATAAATACTATTCAGAAAGAAAAACTAATTGCTCCTTATAATGAATTTATTGTTGGGATAGCCGAAAATATAATGGACGTATTGGATAATGCTTGGGAGTATGCTCCTGAAAATGATTATTTGAAATCGTTTTATCATATCGATGAAAATGAAAAAGATTTTTATGTTGCACGCAAATTAATTAACACTATACTATTTGAAACATATCTTTTTTATCCTGACACCTCATTAAAGCTACTGAATCAGGAAGCTGAAATAATTGAAAAATACGCAGATAATGAGAGGCTATTAATGCTTTTAAATGAAAATATTGATAACTCTACGCATAATACCCATACACGTTTACTTAGCTTTAAAGGAAAAGAGTGGGCTGCAGAGATATTAGGTAGTGAACACCCTTTGAAGAAAGATTTTTCAGAACTTTCAAAAAAAATAAGTGGATATTTCTTATATAAGGGGCAAGACGAGAAAAATATCTTTATTGAACACATTGCTTCTGGTAAAAAGTTTGATTTAACAAAAAAATCTTTTGACCATTCGGACAGTTTGAAAGTGGTGGATAAAATTCTGTTTTTGGGTATTGCCAAATGGAAAGATGAGTGGTGGTTCTCGGGTGTTTTTTTTGACGTCAAATTTGATGCTGATATAATCTTAGAAGAGAAAAACTCACTTGAGAGTAGAAAGGCAGTCAGTTTTTTAGATCACCAGAAAAAAAAGATTGACACTGACAAAATACTTAAAGGTCAGTTATTAATATTCAAGCAACTCAACAATGGCTCACAGATAGCATTTATGCCTTCTGAAAATATTGAAGAGTTTTTCAAGGAGTTTACTAATTTATATAATAAATCTTTGAATCTTTCTAAAAAAGTAATTAGAGAAACGAAACAGAGAGCAAAAGATGATGGTTATTTTGGTGAAAAAGTTTTGAACAATGTTTTTTTGGAAAAGGCGGAAACAGGTCTTATATTCTTTAATCCAAAGAGCGGATGCGAAATTGCATTTGATATTAATTCCGCATTTCCTTTATCATCAAACCCCTATTATAAAGAGGAAGATAGTGAAGATCATTTAATGTTTTTGTTGTTAGATGAAAGTTTATCCACTGAGTTGGCAATGTATTGTATTGATAATTGCAAAGATAAGTTGGCTTTTTTTAAAGATGGTATCGGAAAGGAGTACTTAAAAGACATTGATTTTTTATTGAGATTCTGGAAAAGAAATAATTATCATACAGAACCATCTGTAACATATACAGGAAAAGAGTCACCTTCGTTGATTGGAGAGTAGGTATCCATCCCTGCCAAGGTGAAAGATAGATTCACAGATACGTATACCGGCCAAGGGTTATAGTGCATACTTCATAATGTTGAGAATATTTGCTAAAAAATTTTTGAGCTAAATACTATTATATAACAACTAAAAAAATAATGTCATGACAAAAAAACAGAGCTTATCAGAATCTGTAGTTCTAAGGAATGAATTTAAACGTAAGTTTAGTTTATGGGAACTGTATCGTTCTTTTGTGTTTGCCCCTCGAGCAATGAGAAAATTGATTAAAAATAATAAAAGTAAATTGGTTGATACTCAATTTGTGGAGCGTTTACAATTGGCAGTAACCGAGGTAAATGGTTGTGCAGCCTGTTCATATCAACATACACAAATGGCTTTGCAACAAGGCATGAGCAATGAGGAGATAAATAGTTTTTTGAGTGGTGCAAGTGATTTTACTAAAGAAGAGGAAGCAAAAGCTATTATGTTTGCTCAACACTTTGCCGACTCAAGAGGATATCCTAAGAAATATGCTTATGAATCTATTGTAGAAGAATATGGCGAAAAAGAAGCACGTGTTATTCTTTCAGCAGTTCAAATGATGATTGCAGGTAACATGTATGGAATTCCTTTTAGTGCGTTTCTTTCAAGACTTCATGGAAAACCATACAAAGGCAGCTCATTATTTTATGAGTTGACTATGCTTATCGTAGGAGTTTTGTTTTTGCCCTTTGCAATTATTCATGCATTATTAAGATGGTTAATTGGCTTACCAAATGAGAGATTTGACAAAAGCACGGATGATGATTAGGAATTAATTTTAAAAAACTCACCAATATGTACACCTTACTCTTACACTTTATACTTTTAGCAGGCTTTACTTCCAACGAGAACCCTCAGTTGATTATTGAAGTTCAAAACATTGAAGTAATAGACGGTTATATTCGAATTGGTGTTTTCAACTCAAACGAAAAATTTTTGAAAAAAGATGCCATCTTTAAAAAGTATAAAATAGCTGTTAAAGACAGCACAGAAACAATAATTGTTAATGATTTACCAAAGGGTGAATACGCATTTATATTGTATCACGATATAAATGGGGATGGTAAAATGAACCGCAAATTAATTGGAATCCCCAAAGAACCTTTTGGTTTTTCGAATAATGTGAGACCTAAATTTTCAAAACCTACTTTTGAAGAATGTAAGTTTGTTTTGGAAGATAGTCTGGTGTTGCAAATAAAACTAGGTTATTATTAAATAGTCTTAGCAAGCTCAAAAAAGCAAGAGTTCTCTGGCATACACTAAATAAGGTGACTCATTTGTCTACCAATGACATGTTTTTGAAATATACTGTATAACATTTTTTTTGATGCCTTTTTATACCAGGTTTACAGCCCTCACTCCAAACGACTCAACTGCAATCCAAGGCTTTGCTATTGGGCTGAATTATGCTGGTCTTACGAGACCTCAAAAAACAATATCAAATCACAAAATGTCATTCTCTTCTTTTTGCCCAATGAAAAATTGGGTGGGGTCTCAGATTGACACACGCTTCGAAAAGCTTGCGAATAGAGAGGCTTATGTTTATGCCTTTATGTGAGGATATTTTGTATATTTGTGATGTGTGTAACATGAATTGTGGCTTATTTGATAAAAGATAGTTTTACAATTAAACAACTACAATCATAAAAATTTAATACAATGAGTTTACTCCGAAATGTCAATTCCATTCATTTCTGCCCCTAAATCCCCTCGTCAAGGGGGCTTTTCAGAGTGCTGATTATTAGGCTTTTCCCTACGAGGGATAAAGGGCAGAAAAATACAAATAATCAGCATTTGAGGGTTTTCGGAATGGACTCATACAATTATAAATGAATTTATACTATTGTAAATTACAAGAAAACAGATAATCATGGTATTATTATTCGCTTATTTATTTCTGGCTCTATTTGTTTCATTTCTCTGCTCCATAATGGAAGCAGTACTTCTTTCAACGCCTCTCTCTTTTTTGATTGTTAAACATGAAGGGGGAAATGCTTGGGCAAAGGATTTTATTGATTTAAAAACCAATATTGACAAACCATTATCTGCTATTTTATCATTAAATACAGTTGCACATACAATTGGTGCAGCTGGAGTTGGAGCACAAGCTACCGTTGTTTTTGGTGAAGCATACTTTGGACTTGTATCTGCTGTTTTAACAGTTTTGATTTTAATAATTTCAGAAATTATTCCAAAAACCATTGGAGCGATTTATTGGAAACCATTGTCGAAGATTTCCAGTAAAATAATGAAAGGTATGATTGTAATATCATATCCATTGGTTGTGTTGTCAGCGTTCATTACAAAGTTAATTTCAAAAAATAGTCCAGATCAAACTACCAGCAGAGAGGAGATTGCGGTATTAGCAGATATAGGTGCAGATGAAGGCATTTTCTCAAATGAGGAACATAAAATAATTCAAAATATACTTCGGCTCAAGAATGTGAGGGCAAAAGAAATAATGACCCCGAGAGTAGTCGTTGCTATTGCTGATGAGGAACTATATCTTAATGATTTTTTTGAGAATAAAGATTACTTAAAGTACTCTCGCATTCCAGTATATTTAGAAAATGAGGAAAACATTACAGGGTATGTTTTCAGGCAGGAGGTCTTTGAAAAACTGGCAGAAGACAAACACCAGTTAAGACTGAAAGATATTAAACGAGAGATTATTGTAGAACCAAATACTATTGTGCTATTAGCATTGTGGGAAAAACTGTTGGAGAAAAAAGAACATATTGCCTTAATATTAGATGAATACGGTGGTTTAGATGGAATTGTAACAATGGAAGATATTATTGAAACTTTGCTTGGACTTGAAATAGTTGATGAAAAAGATACTGTTACTGACTTGCGAAAATATGCAAGAGATAGATGGAAAGATAGGCAGGCGAAATATAATATGATCTATGAATTAGAAAAAAAAGACAAAGAAAATAAAGACAAAGAAAATAAAACCAATCGTTAGTCTGTCAGTTGGCGCGGATATTCATCTGTGTCTTTGAAAATAAAAAGTGCCAGTGTGAACACATCACCATAAACAATAATTTTTTTCAGAAAGATAATCAAGCAATGCAAAACAGAAATTTAGAAAAACAAGTATCTTTTATAAAAGAGATTGATAAAGTAAAATATATTCTACGCCAATCTAAACTATTTAACAGCGACAGACGAGAAAATGATGCCGAACATAGTTGGCATTTAGCAGTGATGGCAATTGTGTTGGCAGAACACTCTGATAAACCAATAGACCTATTGAAGGTGTTGAAAATGCTTTTGATTCACGATATTGTGGAAATTGATGCTGGCGACACCTTTATTTATGACACAACAAAAGACCACGACAACACAGAGGAGGAGCTTGATGCAGCAAAACGCATCTTTGGAATTTTGCCTGAAAAGCAAGCTGCAGAATTGATAGCACTTTGGGAAGAGTTTGAAGCATCTGAAACAGATGAAGCTAAGTTTGCAAAGTCGATGGACAGGTTTGAACCATTGTTACAAAATGCTTCAAACAGTGGTGGCACTTGGGTGCAATATGATGTGCCTTTTCAAAGAGTATATGATAAGAAAAAGATAATAAAAGATGGTTCAAAAGCTATTTGGAACTATGCCGAGGGTTTAATAAATGAAGGTGTGGAGAAAGGTTTTTTGAAAAAATAGAATGCAGTTAGACCCAAAGCTGGTGTGGCTATTCATCCGTGCCTTTGAAAATAAAATTCAGATTGATACAGTTAAGTATTTTGACCAACCATGGAAAAACGAGTTAGGAGAATGTAGAGAATGCAAAGATGTGTTCTAAATGGATGTATCTACGATGGTGGAAAAGCAGATTGTATTCTCTTTGTTATAAAAAAACACAAAGACGCCCAACTGGAGCGTCTTTGCAGACATGCAATTGAAAGATTATATGCGAGATATTTGTCTTTAATAAAACCCTATTCAACTACAATCAATCTCTCTTCTAAAGGAATGTGTGTTTTCTCGCTTGGTTCACCAACTGGCATGCCGAAAGGCATTTGAGCTACTAACTGCCAATCCTGGCTAAGATTCCATTCTTTTTTTACTGCATCGTCAATTAGAGGGTTGTAGTGTTGAAGCGATGCACCAAATCCAACGCTTTCCAATCCTATCCAAGTCAATACTTGAACAATGGCAGAAGAATGTTCGCTCCATTGCGCAAATTTATCCACCATGTTAGGAAAGTTGCTTTGTAAGCCTTTAATAATTGAATGATCTTCAAAAAATAGAATTGTACCATAACCTGAAGCAAAAGCTGTGTTTACTTTCTCTTCTGTTGCTTTGAAAGCCTCCTCTGATTTGCTCACTTTTTTCAGCTCTTCTTTAGTAATTTCCCACATTTTTGTGTGATTTTCTTTAAGCAAAAGCACCATTCGTGCCGATTGTGAATTGAATGAAGATGGAGCATAGAGTAATATATGCTCGATGATTGATTGTATGTCTTCATCAGAAACTGGCGAAGTGTTTTGTAGTTGATAATATGTACGTCTATCTTTTATTGCGTCTCTTAAATTTTTTTTCATTGTTTAGTTTGCTTTATGATGTTTGTTTTATAAATTTCAATGGTGTTTTCTTTTCATGCTCTTCTACTCGCACCGAATTGTAATTGGCACATTACGAAGTACAAGAAGGAGTGATTAGCTACGCTATACACGCTTTGCTAATGCACGCAGCAGCAACTCAATTATATGCCATTGGTACTTCCATTAAAAGAACGCGGGCATTTTTTGTTGCTTTCACACTAATGGTGTCTGTATCCCAAATACCCATGCCGTCTCGGTTGTATAGCTTTTCACCATTCATCTCTACTTCTCCATCAATGATAAATGCATATACTCCATTTCCCTTTTTTTTGATTTTGTACTCATCAGATTTTCCTTTTTCGAAGTTCCCTAAATGAAACCATGCATCTTGATGAATCCAAACACCTTGATCATCTGCGTTAGGCGAAACAATTTGATAAAACTCATTCTCTTTTGAAATTTCTTTTAGAGAAACCTGATCGTATCTGGGTGTTACGTTTTTTTTATTGGGGAATACCCAAATTTGAAGAAACTTTACTAACCTATCTTTATTTTTATTGTACTCCGAATGTGTAATACCTGTTCCAGCACTCATAACTTGCACATCGCCCTCTTTAATTACGGCTACATTGCCCATGCTGTCTTTGTGTTCTAAATCTCCTTCCAATGGAATTGATATAATTTCCATATTGTCATGTGGATGAGTTCCAAAGCCCTTCCCAGCTTCTACAGTGTCGTCATTTAATACACGTAGTACACCAAAGTGCATTCTTTCGTGGTCATAATAGTTAGCGAAGCTAAAAGTATGGTGAGAATTGAGCCAACCGTGATTTGCGTGCCCTCTTGTTTCTGCTCTGTGAATTATTGTTTTCATTGTTTTCTCCTTTTTTATTTGATATATAATTAGTCTTTCCTTTCTACTACAAAGTATTGTAAGTTTCTTTTATAAATTTACTATCTGTTGCTTCTACTTTTTGTGAGGCAACACCATCAATAACTCTTGTTAAGAGAGGATGTGTAGAATAAATTTTTTCGGTACATGTTCTTTGTTTAAAAGTAGAATGCAAAGATATGGCCATTTAGAAAACTGTGGAATATGAAAATAAGGAGTAAACTTATGAAAATCCGACATTTATACGTGAATCTCGTTTTTCTTGAAGTTTGAAGGTGATAATTGTGTGTGTTTTTTGAAAAATGCACTAAAATTGGCTGGTTCATTAAAGCCTAATTCATAAGCAATTTCTTTACTTGCTAAATCAGTAAAATAGAGCAACCTTTTTGCTTCGGTTATTATTCTTGATTGAATATAGTCTTTTGCTGTTGTACCAGTTTTTGCTTTAAATGTTCGATTCAAATGGTCGGGTGTTATATACAATTCATTGGCATAATAGGCAGTAGAGTGTTCTTTTTGATAGTTTTTCTCGACTGCTTTTTTAAAAGCCCTAATTAGGTTATCGCCAGTAGTATCTACATCCATTTCTATTGGGTTGATACAGCAAATATTGTTGCACTCAATAAGCAAAAGCTTCAGAAATGCACCAATAGACTGACACCTCATGTTATCATCATTGTAGTTGAGTTTGAATATTTGATTTGCAAAATGTTCTATGGTTTCAAACTGCTTTTTATTTGGTAATAATGGTGGGCTTTGTCCATAGTTTTGAAAAAGGTTTAAGCTATCAATGAACGATATAGGAATAGAGTTTTCTACCAAAAAATGATTGGAAAAAGTCATTGCTAATCCAATAGGCTTCTCTGTTGTTGCAACTTGGTGCACTTGTCCTGGTGCAACAAAATATATCTGATTATTGGAAAACTTGTAAGTGTTGAAATCTATTTTATGTATTCCCTTTGCTTGCTTAACAATCAAAACAGTATAGTAATTATGTCTGTGTGGGTCGTCAGCTTTTCCATGTTGCTCTATATAAATATCCTCCATTCTAAAAATTCCAAAACTCACGTTTCCCTCTTCAGAATATACTTTTTGATATGTTTTTACTGACTCCATATATTTATTCTCAATAATATTTTTGCGTAACGAGTGACAACTTATTGATATAAGACAAATATACAAAAAATCTTATATTATGAATAGTAGTATATGTTTTCTTCTCTTTGCGATTGTGATAGAAAGGGCATTGAATAAGCGAAGTAATTTGCACAACAAAACATATATATCATGATTTATTTGCTCAACTTCTAATCTGAACTATTGATTACAGTGAGTGTTTAGTAGTTGATTAAATTAAAAATAACGGTTATGTTGAAGAGAGTAAAATGACATTTGTAATGAAAAAATTTGACATGCAAGAAAACAAGTTTTTCTTCTCACAACAAGAAACAATCAGCTACTGCATGCCTTCTTTTCGTCAAAATTAAGAGTTTTGGAATCATGCCGTGCATTATGAAAATATTGAATTTTATCCAATGCGCAATGCGATTGTTTACTTCAAAAAAGATATCGAAAATGCCACACATCAAAATAACTTCTCAAATATCATGACTAAGAAAATTGAAACTGGTATATTGCACGATTTGCCCGAGGATATGGAACAGGTATTAACTTCAGATGAGCAAATACTTGCCAATTGGAATAACCTAACTCCAATTCAGCGTAACGAGTGGATATGCTGGGTGACCATAGTCAAGAAGTCAGAAACGAGAGCAAAACATATTGACCGCATGGTTAATGATTTGAAAGAAGGTAAACGTCAACCTTGTTGCTGGCCCGGATGTCCGCACCGAAGATCCAATGCGGAAAAATGGTTTAAAAAATAGCATTTTACAATAATGAACAATATTCTACATAACAATAAAATATTTTAGGAGATATACCACAATGCAGATTGATAAATTACAAAAACAAGTAGCTTTTATAAAAGAGATTGATAAGGTAAAATATATTCTGCGCCAATCTAAATTATTTAACAGCGATAGACGAGAAAACGATGCCGAACATAGTTGGCACTTAGCAGTGATGGCAATTGTGTTAGCAGAACACTCTGATAAACCAATAGACCTATTGAAGGTGTTGAAAATGCTTTTGATTCACGATATTGTGGAAATTGATGCTGGCGACACCTTTGTATATGACACTACAAAAGACCACAACAACACAGAGGAGGAACTTGCTGCAGCGCAACGCATTTTCGGAATTTTGCCAGAAGAGCAAGCCGAAGAGTTGATAACACTTTGGGAAGAGTTTGAAGCAGCTGAAACAAATGAAGCTAAGTTTGCAAAGTCGATGGACAGGTTTGAACCATTGTTGCAAAGTGCTACCAATAATGGAGGTACATGGGTAGAACATGATGTACCTTACCATAAAGTATATAATGTAAATAAGGCAATTAAAGAAGGTTCATCAACTATTTGGAATTATGCTGAGGGATTGTTGAATGAAAGTGTAGAGAAAGGTTTTCTGAAAAAACATACTCCTGTATGAGCCAGCAAACAAACTGTCATTAATAATAGTAGAAGACATTAAGGGGGGGGGTAATAATTATCAATAAATATTTGCAAAGTACTCATCATGCTTGATTGGCTTCATATTTAAACAAAGTAGAATGAGAGAAAGAGAAGACAACGGACTTTTAAGGCTGCTTACTCTGAAAGATGCAGTAGGTGTTGGTTTGGGTGCAATAATAGGTGCGGGTATTTTTGTAGTAACAGGTGTTGCGGCTGGTGTATCAGGTCCTGCTTTTATTGTAGGACTTTTGATTGCAGGTATTATTGCCACATTTAATGCTTTGAGTTCTGCTCAACTGGCATCCATATATCCCCATTCGGGAGGGACTTACGAATACGGATATATATTGATAAACCCTAATTTTGGTTTCTCTGCTGGTTGGATGTTTTTAATAAGCAAACTATCGGCAGCAGGAGTTGTTGCCATCGGGTTTGGAAGCTATTTTCACCAATTAGTTCCCATTACATCGCCAATCGCTTTTTCTGTGTTAGCAGTTGTTATTTTAACAGCAGCCAATTACTTTGGTATTAAGAAAGCAGGTATTTTAAACCTTGTAATTGTAACAATAACGCTCCTATCTCTTTTATACTTAGTGTTTAGTGGTATCCCTGAAGTTAATACCGAAAACTTCAAACCTTTTGCTCCATTCGGTATTTCTGGAATTGCAGAAGCAGCTGCACTACTATTTTTTGCATTTACAGGCTATGCACGAATTGCAACCCTTGCTGAGGAAGTTGCTGAGCCCAAGAAAACAATCCCCAGAGCAATTATTATAACTATTGTAACAGCTATACTTCTCTATGCTGCTATTTCGATAGTTGCTATAGGTGTAATAGGTGCAGAAAGCATAGCAAACAGCAAATCTCCATTACAGCTTGTTGCAAATGCTTTAACCACTCCTGCCATTAACACTATTGTGACAATTGGGGCTTCTACTGCCATGTTGGGTGTATTGTTAAGTCAAATTTTAGGGATAAGCAGGGTGATGTTGGCAATGGGGAGGAGAAATGATTTACCTCCTTTTTTCCAAACAATACACAAACAATATCGAGTGCCACATATAGGAGTGCTTATTACTGGAGCAGTCATCTTGTTACTTACTGTTATTGGCACATTTGAATTTATTGTAAGATCTGCCACATTTACAATCCTCCTTTATTACAGTATCACAAATATAGCAGCCATAAAACAGCCAAAGAATGAACGAATGTATGGTAGATTAATTCCTGTACTTGGATTGATAGGTTGTTTGGTTATGTCTGTTTCATTGCCACTAAATGTGATAATATCAGGTGTTGGATTACTCTTTGCAGGTTTTGTAATTAGATTTTTATTTCATCGGAAATATAATAGATAACAATAGAATACACACTCTCGCAAGGAGGAAGAAGGTTAAGTCAATTCACATTAAGTTAACGACTCATTACTTCCTGACTTGTCCTCCTATTAAAGGTACGAAGTCAAAACGGTTACAGTAAGCATGCTGAATTGTAAAGTTGGCTTTAAAACCCCCGCAAAATAAAGTAATTCTGCAAAGGCGGATATCCCTCTGTGTCATTACTAAATCTCGTAATTTGTTTCTAAAGAAACACACATAAAAGGATTCGTGCAGGAGCGATGTATCTTTCTTACCAGTGTAGTATAGTAAAAGCTCCTAATCAAGATTTACACAACATTTTACACCGAATATTATAAAATAAACAGATGAAAACAGCAAACTCACAGAAAAATTGCTGTTGCAAGAGTCTATTCTATAATCCACAACAAAAACTGGAGTGAGAAATGTTGATTCTTGCATCCTACAAAGATTATAGTACAGTTATCGATTGAAATTTTCATCCACTGCAGAAAATTGTCGCATAAAGCGTCTTTCCTGATAGATTTTAGAAAAAAAATGCTTTTAGAAAAACAAAAACCACTTCTTCCGTCGAAGATTGGACGAACAAGAGATGAAAACGCAATCTTCCATTGAAGAAATGTTTAGAAAAGCATAAATGCACTTTTGTTTCAAGTAGATTGGATTTTTGAGAGATAAATGAAGGAGAAATTGGAGTGAATCTGATTTTCTTCTCTTGTTCGTTAAATTTTTCACAGGAGATTTGAATTTTGACTCTCTGTTGGGAGAAAAACCATAAAAGATTTGAAATTTGACTGTTGTTCGTCAGAAAAAGCATGTCAGATTCGATTTTCAACACCTTTTCGTCAAATCTTCGGTTGAAGATTCAAGTTTCAACTGTTGACAATGAAATCTTCCATTGAAGAAATGTTTAGAAAAGATTTTTTTGGTAGTTGTTGATGGACTCGAAACTCGAGAATAATAGTGAATAGTTCGTGACTCGGGAGCCTATGGTTTTGTCGAACTAAAATGGACAAGTCAGGACTTTAAGTTAACGACTCATTACTTTATTATTCTCTTCTCTTCTCTTCTTTAATCGAAAAACTTGAACTTGATATCGTTAGTCATAACATGGATGGCTTTAAAATCTTCAACTACACTGATTTGATGTGCTATTTCAGGTGGAACTATAAAGCTCTCTCCCTGCTTTAAGACATGATCGACACCTTCCAATTCCAAAATACATTCTCCTTCTATTACAACAAGAACAGACTCAATGGTTGCTATATGCTTTGGTAAAAGGTCGCCTGCTTTTGCTTCCATTTGTTTTGTATGGAGTTTTTTTCCTCTTACCAATGGTACTACTTTAGGCTTAGTAATTTTCTTCATAATCATATTTTCTTTAATGCCACACATTGAATGATAGCAATAGTTATATCGTTTATATACTTTAATAGTTTAAACAATAGTTGCAGCAAATTTGTTCTATTGTAAGATGTTGTATTGTAAATGCTTAATAGTAAAGTGACGAGTGTTAAACTTTTGAAAGTTTCTATTTTGATGATTAAATTGTATAGGAAAAGAGTTTTACTTTCAAAGTAAATTCAAGCATTAAACAATAGGTCATCCGTATTGGAAGTGTAATAATTAATTCAAAAACTTGTAAATGATATGAGCGAAAATAAGAATAAATTGAATAAAAAAGAAAGTGTTCCTAAAAAGAATAAAGATGAGAACAAAGAAGGTTATCCACTTTATCCTGAAGGTGAAGATATATATGAGAACTATGAGCAAAAAACAGAAATAAATCCATCAGACATTTCCAAAACTAAAACTTTAAATAGCACGAATGCAGTAAGGCAAAAAGCTTTGGATAAAAAACACAAATTAAGTGGAAAGGACTTGGATGTTCCTGGTTCAGAGCTTGATGATGCACAAGAAGCTATTGGTAATGAAGATGAGGAAAACAACTATTATAGTTTGGGTGGTGACGATCACTATGACTTGGAAGAGGATAAGGGGATTTAGAAAATAAAAAAAGATTCAATATGTTATTGAAAACTATAAAATCGTACATATTGCAGTACATGTAGGTAAGTGCTTACAAAACTGACGAGTAAGCAAATGTTAATCACTTAAAAAAATAAAAAGATATGTTATTCAAAACAAAGACATTAGAAAGTTATAAATTAGAAGGAAAAGAAGGTGAATTAGGTAGGGTAAAAGAATTTTATTTTGATGATAAATATTGGACTATTCGTTATCTTGTTGCTGATACAGGCAATTGGCTTACAGGAAGACAAGTTTTGATATCACCTTATGCGTTAGTTGGAATAAACGAAGAAGATAAAGATATTGTTGTTAATTTGAATGAAAAGCAAATTGAAGATAGTCCATCACTAGATAGTGATAAACCCGTATCACGTCAATTTGAGAGATCTTACTCTGATTATTTTGAATTCCCAGAATATTGGCACGGTAGATTAATGTGGGGAGCTTATCCCTATATTATGCGTGATTTTAAACAGACAAAACAAGCAATAGCTCAAGAAAAAGATTCATGGGATCCACACTTGCGCAGCACAAAAGATGTGACAGGTCATGATATTCAGGCTACCGATGGTGAAATAGGTCATGTAGAGGATTTTATTATTGATGATGCAACTTGGGCAATTCGTTATCTGGTCATAGACACAAAGAAATGGTGGGGTGGAAAAAAAGTGTTGATTTCGCCACAATGGATTGATCGTATTAGTTGGGACGAATCAAAGGTTTTTGTGAATCTTTCGCGCGAAAGTATTAAGCAATCACCCGAATATACAGATGATTTTCTTTTAACCAGAGATTATGAGGACCAACTACATCACCATTATAAACGTAAGGGTTATTGGATTGACGAATAAACCTACAATGAGGTTATAGATAGAAGCTTATATAAGTGACTACACTCATTGTTTTTGTATATGACAGAAGTGCAAAATATTTATGAAAAGTAAATCCAAGCAATATTATGATAGGAATGCAGCAATGTATGATAAGATTTTATCTCCGGTTGAGAAAACCCTATCGAAGTGGCGGAAAAGACTATTGAAAGATGCAAAAGGTAAAACACTTGAAATAGGTATTGGCACTGGAAAGAGCTTGTCGGATTATCCTAATGGAGTATCTATCACTGGTATTGATTCCAGCGAAAATATGCTAAAGTATGCTCGAAAGCGTTCGAATGGATATGACCACGTTGAGAAGCTATTGATAATGGATGCTGAGAATTTATTATTTTCCGACAATACATTTGATACGGTTGTTTCTTCTTGTGTGTTTTGTTCAATTCACAATCCAATAGCAGCATTCAAGGAGATAAAAAGAGTATGCAAGATTGGCGGAAGTATTTTCTTGCTCGAACATGTAAGAAGTCAAAAAAAGATTGTAGGTAAAGTAATGGATATACTCAACCCCATATCATTCAGGCTGTATGGTGATAACATTAACCGGAGAACCTATGACAACTTGATAAAAGCAGGCTTCACATTATCACAAATAGAGGTTGAAAATGTATGGTCGGATATTTGGCAAATTTACCGCATAAAAAACTGTTGAATAGAAAATATAATTGTAAAGCAATAAAATATGTATGAAGAGAGTGTTCTTAAGTGGGAAGTTGTTTTGACTGTACTGATAGGTATAGCCATTTTAGCATTTATCTATTTACTACTATATAAAAGAAAAAGAGCTAAACGTAAAAGAATTGAACGTGAAACAGATCTTCCTAAAAGCAATATTGAAGTGCAAAATAAGCAGGAGGCAATCATTGATAAAAATATTCCTGCGAATGAAACAGAAAATGACTATTGATAATTCAATTATTTTTTGTATCTTATAAAAGAATGATTACTAAATGCATTAACAGATAAAAAATAAGAATATGATAAACAACATAGAGAAAATTAGAGAATACTTGGGAAACGAAGCAGATGATTTATTAAATCATAAATGCGAAACGGTAGCTAAAGATCAACTTACTCATCCAGGACCAAATTATGTAGATGAAGTATTTGGAATAAGTGATCGCAATGTTCAGGTTCTGAAAAACTTGTCGTGGTTATACAATCATGGTCGTTTGAGTGGCACAGGATATATGTCAATATTGCCAGTTGATCAAGGAATTGAACATACTGCAGGGGCTTCATTTGCTCCCAATCCTCTTTATTTTGATCCACAAAACATTATCAAACTTGCAATGGAAGGTGGTTGTAATGCAGTTGCAACTACTTTTGGAGGATTGGCTTTGTATGCAAGAAAGTATGCACATAAGATTCCTTTTTTAGTAAAAATGAATCACAGTCAATTGTTGACTTATCCTAATAGATATGACCAAGTGATGTATGGTTCTGTGCAAGAAGCATGGAATCTAGGTGCAGCAGCTGTTGGAGCAACCATTTATTTTGGTTCAGAAGAATCTGACAGACAGTTGCAAGAAGTAGCTGAAGCTTTTGAGGAAGCTCATGAACTTGGTATGGCTACTGTATTGTGGTGTTACACACGTAACAATGCTTTTAAAACTGCTGAAAAAGATTATCATGCCGCAGCTGACCTAACAGGGCAAGCCAATTACTTGGGTGTAACTATCAAAGCCGATATTATAAAACAAAAACTACCAGAAACTAATGGTGGATTTCGTGATCTTAAGTTTGGTAAAATTGATCCTGATATGTATGATAAATTAGCAACCGATCATCCAATAGACCTTTGCAGATACCAAGTAGTAAATAACTATATGGGTAGAATTGGTTTGATTAACTCGGGTGGAGCTTCAGGTGATAATGATTATGCCGATGCTGCTCGCACTGCTGTTATTAATAAGAGAGCAGGAGGTACAGGTCTCATTTCTGGTAGAAAAGCATTTCAGCGTCCAATGGAAGATGGAGTGAAATTATTGAATCTTATTCAAGACGTTTACTTGAATAAAGATATTGACTTAGCATAATATATGCATAAAAATAAATTAACATATTTGACGAGGGCATTGATGGTAATGATCATCATGCCCTCGTTTGTTTTTTGTCACAGTACTGGACAAAACAAGCAAACAAAAAGGTTTAGTACAATTACAGAGTCATTTGAGGCTGATATAGATTTGTCAATAACTGCAACACCATTTGAGGTGCAGCTTTTTGAGGGACAGAAAACGGCTGTTTATACTTACAAAGCCGAATTAATAAAAGGTGAAGACTCCTCACTTCAAGAGATACCTCACTCTTATCTCGGGCCTATTATTCGTGTAAAGCCACAACAGAAAGTTAGGATTCGTTTCAACAATGAGTTGTCAGATGAAAGCATTATTCATTGGCATGGCTTACATGTACCACATGAAATGGATGGGCATCCCATACATGTTATCAAAAATGGTGAGCAATATATTCAGAACTCCAACACTATCGCAATCTAAAGCGCAACAGTTTCGTAGACCAACCTCATATTTGTTAATGGAAAAAGAGTTTCTGTTTGGTTAAGAAATTCACATAGCTTGTTGACTGCTTTATTTG
>JAQVZQ010000256.1 GCA_028708095.1 Dysgonamonadaceae bacterium | reverse complement strand
TGACCGTCACGGCAACAGCACCAATTTTCGCAGTGGCGTAAAGAAAAGTGAGCCAATCTGGCACGTTCTGCGCCCAAATACCAACATTACTGCCACGAGTCACACCTATAGATATCAACCCCTTAGCCATGTGATTAACTCTTTCATTGAATTTCTCCCAAGTGAAACGAAGGTCACGGTCGGAGTAAACGATGTATTCTTTATCGGGTGTCTTTACAGCCCAATATTCAAGCCAGTCGCCTATCGTTTTGTCAGATAATATAATAGTTGATTCGTTGGTCATCTTTTATAGGAAGATTGTTGTTTTGAAGAATAATGTTTAGTTCTATCCCTTTATTTATGTCATTTATTAAAGAGGTTCCATATTTTCACAGTGCTACATCTTGTTTAAGCAGGAGAATATACCACCCCAAGTATTTTTGCTTCAGAGTTATCATTGGCTGTTACAAGGTGATTAACAATTGAATCGTAATAGATACTATCGCCCTGATTCAATATGTATTTATCCGTTCCGTAATGAACAATGATAGATCCCTCCAATACAAAGAGAAACTCTTCACCCTCATGCGATGAAAGACTTTCCTTTCCAGTTCCTGATTGAATGTTGATAAGAAAGGGTTCCATATTACGTCCTGCTTTTTTGGCAGCAAGCGATATAAAATCCATGTGTGAATTGTTGCTGGTCTGATGACTGGTAAAAGTTACCGATTGTTGCGATTCGGTGTGTCTGTTGACTGCTGGTCCCATCTCTTCGTTGTCGTCAAGAAAAGTGCCCAACCGCACCCCTAAAGCTCGGGCTATTTTTATCAATGAAGATAGCGACGGTATAATGTCGCTCTCACAGATGGTGTTCACCTGATCTACTGTAAGCCCTGCTCCTGTTGCAAGCTCCTCTGTCGACATGTTTCTATCGGCACATAACAATTTAATTTTCTCCGTAACAGCACTCATAATATATGTTTATTATTAAAGGTGCAAAAATAACAGAATTAAACCAAAAAGGCAAGTATTATCATTATATGTTTGTTTTCAGCACTGTTTTATGATAATTCTATCACTTAGATCTAACAAAAATAACAAAAAGCTACAAGAAGGAGAACACATCTTTTTTGGAAGTCAAAGATAATAAGTATAAGAAAGTGTACAATATTTGTGGGAAAACAGATAAGGGTGAGATGTATGATGAATTTGTAGTATCAGGTAATCAATTATTATGTGTATGTGAATCGTGAATATTTTTATATCAGTCTATCTTTTTCTAAATCAATAAGACAAGAGTATGTTAAAAGCAGTAATTTTAGTTCTTGTTTTGTTTTTTTGCAGTATCTTGTCAATGTAAAATAAAACAGTAAATCTATATAGTTTTGCACAAAATAATGGTAAGTCATCATATTTATTAAAAACAAAAAGTTATGAGCAAACAATTAACTAGACGAGACTTTATTAAATCAGCAGCAATAGGAGCTACTGGTGTAGTTATGTTCCCACAATTTCTTGCTTCATGTAAGCAAAACAAGGGAGATGACAATGGTTCAAATGACGGGATAATCCGTCTCGGATTTATTGGTCTAGGGCGACAAGCTATGTATCTGCTGAACGGATATTTGGATTTCCCTGATGTTCGAGTTGTTGCTGGCAGTGATGTTTACGGAATAAAAAGAGATCGCTTTGTGAAACGTGTGAACACCTATTATGCACAGGATGATAAGCAGGTGGAAGTAGAAACTTATGAAAACTATAAGGATTTGCTTGCACGGAAAGATATTGATGCAGTGATAATTGCATCACCCGATCACTGGCATGCTTTTATGGCTATCGATGCGTGTAAAGCAAAGAAGAACATCTACTTAGAAAAGCCATTAACTTTTACCATTAAAGAGGGACAATTGCTTAACAAAGCAGTACGTGACAATGGTGTTATCCTAGCTGTTGGTAGTCAACAACGTTCCGATATTAACTTCCAGCATGCAGTGAAAATGGTGCAGGAAGGTAAAATTGGTAAAATTGAGCGTGTGAATGCTTATGTAGGTGCACCTCCCACACCCTATGACCTGCCCGAAGAGACAGTTCCTGCCGATCTTAACTGGCCATTATGGTTAGGTCCTTCTGAGTTTGTACATTACAATTCGCAACTAAATCCACCCATCTCTCTCGACCCTGAACAGAATGAGCAATTCTGGGGTGCATGGCGCTGGTACAAAGAACTAGGCGGAGGCTTCACAACCGATTGGGGAGCTCACATGTTCGATATTGCTCAGTGGGCACTTGGTATGGACGAGAGCGGACCCATCGAAATCATTCCTGCTGGTTTTGAAGAGACAAAATATCTCACCTTTATATATGCCAATGGCACAGTTGTTACTGAAGAGCCTTTTAACGAACAGAAGACTAAAGGTGTTAAATTTTGGGGTGATAAGGGATGGATTGAGGTTTCTAGAGGACATTTTCTTGCCTCTGACGATAGCCTTCTTCCTCCTAAAACAGAAGAGTTGGAAGGTGTTTACGAAACGAAAATTCCACATCTAGAGAACTTTGTCAACGCATTAAAAACTAAAACCGAACCAGTAGTTCCCGTTGAAATAGGGCATCGTTCATGCACTGTTTGCACATTGGGTAATATCGCTTACGATTTAGGAAGGCCCATCAAATGGAATCCAAAGACAGAAGCATTTGTTGATGACCCTGAGGCAACTGCCAACAGGCTCTACAATAAAACATACAGTGAAGGATACACACTATAAAGAAATATCAAAAAAAGAAAAAAAGCTGTTATATCCATTTTGATAAGGATGGAACTCTCAATCAATATAGATGAACATCCAGACTTTAAATACTCTCTTTTTCATATCACTTATCACAAAGTAATACTAAGTATGAGAAGACACTATTGCAGCATAATATCTTATGTTGCAGTGGAGCTTTTTATACATTATGGGAGTATTTGTCTTTTTGTTGTAAAAGATATCTACAAAAACCTACATATTAATGATGGTTAACATTGCATCTTAAGTTTTATTATTAACTTTATCTTCTTATTAGGGTGTTCCTTAATTATCAAACATTTTAACATCATGAAGTTTAAACTTTTATCGATTACATTATTTAGTTTTACAATAAGCTTAATGACTTTCGCTCAAACTGAATTTAAAAAAGGGTACATTGTAAATAATCAGCATGAAAGAATTGATTGTCAGATAAGGAATGCTGGCAATGACGAGTCTACTAAAAATTATGAATTTAGGTTGAAAGAAGGTGGAGAGATTCAGAAAATAGCTCTATCACAAATTGAAGAATTTGGAATAGACAATCTGCTTAAATGTATAAGAGCTCTTATCGTAATAGATGTTTCTCCTATTTATATAGAAAGTGAAAAAGATATTAAAGCGAAGTGGGAAGAAGGACATGCTTACTTAGAAACACTCTTCGAAGGAAAACTAGCCTCACTTTACTATTACTATAATGATGGGAAGCATTTGTTCTTTTACAGTTTAGCTGATAACATTATCAAACCTCTTATCCACAAAACATATTACATTGGAAAGACTCCTGAAATATATCAATTACATCAAAAAATATCAATTGATAATACTTACAAGGATCAGTTGAAAGAATACCTTGCCTGTGATGATTCTAATGATGCTTATAAAACTAAATACATAAAAAAAGACTTAGTCGAATATTTTAAGAATTATCATAATTGTAAAAACTTTGATTACAATCAAATTTATAGTACTCAGACTAAAAAAGGTAAAATATTTATTAAACCTGGAATATTTTTGAACAGAAACCAGTTGGTCATAACTGATCCACCAAAAGAAAAATTCATAATTAAAAATAGTGTGGGTTTCGGAGTAAATGCAGAGTATATACTGCCTTTTAATAATAATGTGTGGAGTGTCTTCACCGAAGCCAATTATCTATCATACAGTACAGACAAGACATCAGTTGATTTTGAAAACCCAGTAATGACCGAAGGATACATTATAAATTATAAGACGATAGAGATTCCCGTTGGTCTTAGTCTCAATATTAACTTCAATAGAAGTCATAAGTTTTATGTTAAAGCAGCATACGTACCTCAAGTTATATTAGGAGGTTCATACATTTCATTTAAAGAGAACAAAAAAGAAAGCTTTTCTAATTCATCAAGATTCTTAATTGGTGTAGGGTATAACTACCAAAACTGGGGAGTGGAATTAAGATATTATACACCTCAAAATCTCACCCCCAACCTTTATAAACAGAACTCAGATTTTACACACCTTTCAATGAAGTTTTCATATTCTTTTCAATTGTACGGGGACAAGTAGTTTATTTAATGAGCAATTGACAAATATTATAAAGGCAAACAAATAAACTTTCAAATAATTGAATAGTAGATTATTTTATTAACTTAGCACCAAATTATCATGATTGTAAAACTAAATAAATCATTATTTATGAAATCAAAATTTTTACTCATTACATCATTATTCTATTTTACAATAAGTTTAATGACTTTTGCTCAGACCGAATTTAAAGAAGGGTATATTGTCAGTAATCAAGACACAATAATTGATTGCTTCATAAGAAATGCTGGCCATGAGGAATCTACCATGGATTATGAATACAAATTAAAAGAAAGTGAAAGGATTAACAAAATCGCTTTGTCAAGAATCAAAGAATTTGGAATAAATAACGAGCTTAAATGCATAAGAGCTTTTATAGCTATTGATGTTTCTGAGAACACTATTCCCGATAAAAAAAATGCCATATTAGAGTGGGAAGAGGGACATGTCTACTTAAGAACATTGTTTGAAGGAGAATTAGCATCGCTCTACACATACTACCATGAGGGGAATCCTCTCTATTATTATAGTGTGGGAGACAACCCTATAGAGCCATTAGTGTATAAAAAATACTACATTGGTAATGTACCAGTAGGACTTCAAGAGATCATAGTTGACAACACCTTTCAAGTACAATTGAAAGAAAACCTTGATTGCGGTAATTCTAATGATGCTAAAAAAGTTTCATATACAGAAAAAGACTTGGCCAAAT
>JAQVZQ010000255.1 GCA_028708095.1 Dysgonamonadaceae bacterium | reverse complement strand
ACCAATTTTGCACTTTTAAAGTGAAAAAACAACCCCTTTGATTTTTATTTAAAAAAACTCAAAGGGGTTGCCAATCATTTTCAACGAAAAAACTAAATCTTAATGTCTGTTTTCTGAATGCGCCTAAATAAAAGAAATAATGAGTCTATTGGTATTGGATATCCGAAAATATATGTATAGAAGGGGTTATTAAAGATCTCTGTGCCATGAAAGAAGCTGGAATCAATAGAGCATTTATTGGTAATATCGGAATTGATAATTTACCATATGAAAATTTAAACTCTTTAGCGACGAATGGTGGGATATCTTACACACAGCTCTTAAAACAGCTACTGATTTAGATATCGATATTGGAATTTTCAACTCTCTAGGATGGAGTCAGTCAGGAGGACCGTGGGTTAAGCCCGAAGAGTCGATGCGCTACTTAACTTCATCAGAGTTAAATGTAACAGGTCCACAAAAACTGAATCAACAGCTGGATAAAACTCATGAAGTTTTCCAAGATGTAAAAGTGGCAGCATGGCCAGTGAACAAAATCAATGAAATTATGTGTAATGAAAATGCTAAAATATCATCTGATCCGCATATAGCAAATATAAGAACTGCTTTTGATGGAAACAGAGAGACAGGCATAATTATATCGAAAGAAAAACCAACTACGATTGATATAGTAGTAGAAGATAAATTTGTTGTTAGAAGTCTAACAATAGAACTGAAAGAGACGTCTATTAGAGCAAGTGGTGTTTTCCAAGCTAGAGAAAACAGTAAAGATAAATTTAAGACAATAAGACAATTTGAAATTAACCGTACTAATCTTGCATTAAACGTAGGGTTTATTCCTTATGCCCCCATCTCTTCTATTTCTTTAGGTAAAGTAGAAGCAAAGAAGTTTAGAATCATCTTAGATAGTGAAAGAGAAGATATTGAAATTGCAGAAATAAAGCTTGAATCAACACCCGTATTGAGAACTACAGTGAAAAGAAACTTGCCAAAATGTGGCAAACACCACCTCCTTATTGGGATGCTTATTTATGGCCAAATCAAGCAGAGGTTGATGACCTAGAAAGTAGTTAAATCGAATGAAGTAATTGAGATTAGCAACAACATTTCAGCCAATGGAATACTTACATGGAATGTTCCTGAAGAAGATTGGATTATAATGAGAGCAGGTATGACTCCTACAAATGTTATAAACGGACCAGCATCTCCTGAAGGAACAGGTCTAGAGATAGATAAAATGAGCAAAAAACATATTGAGACTCACTTCAATGCTTTTCTTGGTGAAATCATCAAAAGAATACCAGAAGCCGACAGGAAGTGCTTTAAGATTGCCGTGCAGGATAGTTATGAAACAGGTGGGCAAAATTTCACAGATGACTTTATTGATGATTTCAGAGAACGATATAATTATGATCCAACTCCTTTTTTATCTACTTACAAAGGATATGTAGTAAACAATCAGACAGAATCAGATCGATTCTTATGGGATATGCGCCGCTTGGTAGCAGATAAAATTGCTTATGTTGGTGGACTTAGAGATGTTATTCATAAATATGGTTTAACAACATGGCTTGAAAATTATGGACATTGGGGATTCCCAAGTGAGTTTATGATGTATGGAGGACAATCAAATGAAATAGAGGGTGAATTAGGGGATATAGAAAATAGAGCCGCTACTTTGTGTGGACATATATATGGTAAAACTAAAATCTCTGCTGAATCTAATACTTCGGGAGGACCTGCTTATTCTCGTTTTCCAGCTATGATGAAACAACGTAATGATCGCTTCTTTGCTGAAGGAATTAACAATACGTTACTACATGTATACTTAATACAACCTTATGAAGATAAGAATCCGGGTGTAAATGCATGGTTTGGAAATGAGTTTGACCAAAAAAACACATGGTTTTATCAATTGGATGTTTACATTCTATATCTTAAAAAAGTGAATTTCATGCTACAGCAAGGATTAAATGTAGCAGATGTGGCATATTTTACAGGCGAAGATACACCTAAAATGACTGGTATTACTGATCTTGAGTTACTAATTGGTTATCAATATGATTACATAAACGCAGAGGTTATTGAAAAACACATGACAGTTAAAGATGGATTATTAACAATCCCTCATGGAACGCAATATAAACTTATGGTGCTTCCCATGTTAGAGACAATGCGTCCAGAATTATTAATCAAAATAGAACAACTAATTAATGATGGAGTCATTATAATGGGATTTGCACCTTCTCGCTCTCCCAGCTTACAAAATCAACCAGATGCAGATAGTATAGTGAAAGAAACTGCAAAAAAAATGTGGGATGAAGAGGATGGTGTTAATGTTAAACACAGAAAACTTGGTAATGGGTATATTTTAAGTGGACTGAAGATGAGTGAAGCATTTGAACTAATTGACTTAGTGCCCGATTGTAAACTACCCGAAGATAATACTATTCATTTCAGACACAGATCAATGAAAGGTATTGATATATACTTTATCTCTAATCAAACAGATCAAACAAAAGTGATTCATCCCGAGTTCAGGGTAACAGGTAAACAACCTGAGTTATGGGAAGCTACATCTGGTTCAATAAGAGATCTTCCTGTTTACACATTTAAAAAACAGACAACGCTTGTACCTTTAAAACTAGCTCCATATGAAAGTGTATTTGTAGTATTCAGAAACAAGGCTAATAACAGCTCTTTCACTAAAGTTACAGACAATTATCCTGAACCAATATTTGTCAATGAGCTGAAAGAACCCTGGAAGGTTACATTCGATTCTTCTTTCAGGGTCCCTACTAAACCAATAATCTTTGAAACACTTTACGACTGGATAACTTCTCAAGACGAACTTATCAGATACTATTCAGGAACAGCCCACTACACAATTGATTTCAAAACACCTGAACTGGAGGAAAATGAGACTATATTTATCGACTTGGGACATCTGACGGCAATGGCTAAAGTGAAAGTAAATGGTGCCTACGCTGGGGGTGTATGGACATACCCCTATCAGCTTAACATTACAGAGCTTGTGAAAAAAGGAGATAATAAGTTAGAGATAGAAGTTGTCAATAACTGGAAGAACCGCCTAATTGGTGTTATGAAACTTCCAGAAGCTAAAAGAATGACTTGGTGTTTTGTGAATCCTTACAACTCGCAAAGCCCATTACAACCTTCAGGACTTTTCGGTCTGTCAACAATTAAAAAATTACAGTATAAAAATAAGAAAACAAGGAGTTAATATCGTTTAATCATATGTCTATGTTTTAACAACATGCTACATTACTAAACATAAATAAATAAAATAATATATGAAATGTTTATCTAAATACTTAGTATTGTTTTCTGCACTAAATTTCCTTTTAGGATGCGCAATGAAAAAAGAGGAAAAAGAGAAAGAAAACGATTATATAGTTGCTGCGTTTTACTGGCCAGCCTATCATTACGAACCTCGATCGGAGTTTCTTTTCCCAGAAAAAACAGGCGAATGGGAAATTATCCGCAATGCCGTTTCGAAAGAAATAGGTCATCTGCAACCAAAAGTACCTTTGTGGGGATATCAGGATGAAGCCAATCCAACTGATATGTCCCTGAAAATTAAAACAGCCCTCGAATATGGAGTGAATACCTTTCTTTTTGACTGGTATTGGTTTGACAAGGAACCCTTTTTGGAAAGTTGTATCAATAATGGTTTTTTGAAAGCAAACAATAACAGGATGAATTTCTATCTTATGTGGGCTAATCACGATGCCACCACTTACTGGGATGTTAAGAATCCTCGGGTAGATTCTGTATACTGGGAAGGAGCAGTTGACAGAGAACAGTTTGACATTATTGTAAACCGTGTGATTTCAAAATATTTTAAAGAACCATCGTATCTTAAAATTGATGGTGAACCCGTTTTTTGCATCTATGAACTGAATACGCTGATAAATGGATTGGGCGGTCCCAAAAGGACTAAAGAGGCACTTGACTATTTCAGACAAAAAACTATCGAAGCGGGACACACAGGACTTCATCTGCAAGGTATATTATGGGAAGCAATGCCATCAACCATAGAAGGAGTGCCAGGCGACCCGATTAAAAGTCAGGATGACGTCTTAACTTATTTTGGGTTCAAAAGCCTAACAAACTACTGTTGGGCGCACCTTCAAAATCCTTATGGAGACTACGAGGTTTGGGGAGATGCCTCGGTCAATATGTGGGATGGATTCAAAGAACAGTTTTCAATGACCTATTTCCCCAATGTCACGGTTAGCTGGGATGCCAATCCCCGTTTTCCTTTCAAAGTAGGATATATAAACAACTCCACACCTAAAAAATTCAAGAAGTACTTGATCAAAGCAAAGAATTATATTGATAATAACAACATCGAACCAAAGATTATCACGATTAATGCATGGAACGAATGGTCCGAAGGAAGTTACTTGGAACCCGATACAACTTGGGGATATGAATATCTGAAAGCTGTAAGAGACGTTTTTGAAAAAATAGACTAAAAATGAATGAGATAAAAGGATGGTTTAGGGGTTAATTGAAGTAACCTTTCAATAAGAAATTGAACACCAAATTGAAGAAATAGTGGTACACATTCTACTGATTTAGGCATCACTTTTATTAGCGAGACACCTTTTTCTGTCGATTTAGGGTGCAAATTAAAAAAAAGTGGCGCCTTTTTCTCCAATATACTTTACAAAGTGACAGAAAGCGATGCTTTAATTGTCTATATGAGATTATTCATCTTTCGCTTTTTGATTTACCACAAACAATTTATTCCACAGACCATACCTCAACTTCTGCAAGTGTGAAGCTCTTGCCATCACGTTTTCCAAATCTTATCTGTAAATACTGATAATTGCCGAAATCGCCAGAGAGGATATGCTCTAAGACATCTTCAGTGGACGCTTGTTTCTGGGTTAAGGTCTTTAAGTCCACCCAGTTCTCACCATCATGAGAGGCAAACAAGGATATGGCTGGCAATTGTCCAGAATAGAACAAGGAAACTTTGCCTATATTTTTTGGTTTAACAAAATCAAAAGTAATATC
>JAQVZQ010000254.1 GCA_028708095.1 Dysgonamonadaceae bacterium | reverse complement strand
TAACTCATAAGAGTAGAGTCTCGCTTCATGATCTGTCATCATATCTTGTACAATAATTTCATCTACAGAAAGATCCTTTCCCAATTGAGTTAACTGTTGGTGTACTTGTTCAGGATTTCCTACAATAAACCTGGGAGGAATGCCAGACCCAGACACATATTCTCCGGTTGTTGGCAATCCGCCCAACTCTTTTACTGCATCATCTGGTGTAGGAAGAGGAACGTCAATAATTCCTTTCGCAAGGTTTTTATACATTACACGAATAGGGGCAACTTGTCTGCGTGCCTCCTCTTCTGTGTCGGCACATACTACATGAACAGCCAACGAAACTTGAGGAGATTTTATCCCACTTGGAGTTTCCGATGGATTAAAGTCTGTTCGATATTTATTGATTATATCACGGGTTCCCTTTTGATTGATAAACCCTGCAAACACATAGCGTAATCCAAGATGAGAAGCTGCTGATGCACTCCAAGGACTTGATCCTAACAAGTACAGCTCTGGCAGACTATCAATGGTATGTATGCGTGTTTTAGCAAAGGGGTGGTCTTCTGGAAAGCTATTGTCGAGCCATGCTGTCAACTCCAAAATCTGTTGGTTAGAATCGCTCTGGAATTGTTTGCTTCTGTCTTGTTGTAAAGCCAAATCAGTAATTGGGCCTGTTGTTGCTCTGCCAATACCCATATCTATACGACCAGGATAAAGTTCATTGAGAGTGCAAAAGGTTTCTACTACTTTAAAGGGACTATAATGATTGAGAAGAACAGAACCTGATCCAACTCTTATAGTGGATGTCTTTGCAGCTATTGCAGCAATCATAATTTCAGGAGCACGCCCGGCAATGGAAGCACTGCCATGGTGCTCTGCTAACCATATTCTTTTGAAACCCAATCTTTCTATATGTTGAGCTACTTCTATGCTGTTCATTAAAGTTTGATGTCTGGTTTGTCCAGGAATAACGGTTGATAAATCTACAAGTGATAATTTCATATTCATATTTATGCGCCTTATGTTTGATGTAAACGACCTTTTAAATTAGTGTATAGGCACTCACATATAACAAACGGGACACAAATAGTTCATTTTATAAAAAAAACGTAGTGAAATATCTTAATCACTCCAAGTGTAAATCTGTTTACTATTTCTTCAGTTCTAACACTCTATTCTTCTCCTTAGCCAACTTCTTCAACATGCCTCCAAATATTACACCATGTGCTGGGATCAACGAATACCAATACATTCTACCCAACAGGCCCAAAGGGCGGAAGCTAGCTGTTTGCACCAGCTCATTGTTTGTAATTTTAATTTCAAGCCAAGCCTCTCCTGGCACTTTCATTTCAGCAAACAATAGTAGGCGACCTTCCTCTTTATTCGCGTAGAGAACCCTCCAAAAATCTAATGCATCGCCTGCATGAAGGGTGTTTATATTGGTGCGCCCACGTCTTAAACCAACTCCACCCACAAATTTATCCATTACATACATCACGTATCTTCCATAATCCATCGGCAAAATACCATCCGTTTGCTCCACCAATACACCAGACTTCTGTTGATGCAATCTTTGCGATTGTCAAATGTAGTTTTGCGTGTATCGGTGAGACAGCCAAAAACAGTATCGGCTCCGGTTACTGAGAAAGAGAAAAACCCTATCTGATAATCATCAGCTAGGGTTTTTACATTTTGCTATTGTCATCACTTATTACCTCCTTTCCACAATCCTTTTTACAACTTACCCTTCTTTTAATAGCTTTCTAGGATACCTCTTTCTTTAAATCGGAACTATAAATGCTTTTCGATATCCCGTTTGCATTTATTTGTTGTATTAGTAGCTTTTTGAAGTTTGTTTTTGCTTAAATGGTAACAATATATCCTTTTCGGTTTTTAGTATTTATAAAAATAATACAGTTTTTAGCTATGCGGTTTTCTGTTTAGTTAATAATAATGCTATTTGAACCATTTAGTGTTTCGTATCCAATATAAAGCAACCTGTAAATGCTTTTCGGTCTCCCGTTTTCCTAATAATAATGTTATTTAAGCCTTTTAGAGTTCTGAATTTCTCTATATAAAGCTATTTTCAGCTTAAAGATAATTCCGAAGGCTTTGTAAAATTGTTTGTAATCATAGACAATAAATTGTCAAATAATAAAGATGTCCATATCAGTTTATAAATTCAAGCTTATACCATTGAAGCGTTAAGCTGACACATGAACCACTTTTTATCCGTTAGTTTTGTGAAATATCAATTCACCAAAAGCAGTTCCTCAATTTTCATTTGAGCATCTCAATAGAGGTATTCAATTATCTCGATAGAGTTAAGTTTTGCTAATAAACAGGTGTTAATTTATCTAATAGCATCCAAGAAAATGAATCCATGCATTTCATTTACTCCATTTCCACAATAAAAGTCAACAAAAACGACTTATTCTACTCAGTTCTTTTTGCAATCGATAAAAACAAGCACCGAAACAGCCAATAAACAGCTAATAAATCAATAACAATGCTTGTGTAAGTTAATGAGTAGGGTGATAATAGGGTAATTGATTATATTTAAAGGTTTTATTTTCGTGATATTTGAATAAATGACTTTGCTTTATTCAAAAAAACGAAAGTAAATTAGAATATAGTATAACCCGTTATTGAGTCTGCTAAAATTTAACTTATATCTATTTTAGTTTCAACGCTCATGTATTTATCATGTAATCAACTTGTTGGTTGTTGTGTTGAAAAGCTGTTTACTATTTCCCACTGATAAAGGCATCAGGATTGAAAATAAAAACATGATATAATATGTTTTACAACATATAAAAAGAGCGTTTGTAGGACAAAATGTGGTGCACAAATATTTACATTTGTGTTAATGTTTGAGTGGTTAGCAATATTAAGATGCTATGTTTGGTGTGCTCTTCTCTGGCAGGTTTCTAAACATGAGGATACACCACCATTCTTATTTGATGGCGCAGATACTTATCTGATACAACCCAACTACATATTAGTGAATATCAGCATCAAGTGTAGTAGATGAGGGCATTTAATTAAAAAAACTTATAACATTTATCCTCTGTATCTAATAACTATAAAATCCATACTCACCGTTCTGCTCACTTCGTTGTGTGGCAATAGTAGATACTCCCACTTTTTTCCATTATGCTCACTTGTATATTCAGTAGCATGTTTACAATATCTTTCGGCTGCAGCTTTTTTAGCCAACACTGTTTCCTCTTCGGTTTGATCGGAGCGTTTCACCTCTATCATATAAATCGTGTCGTTGGTTTCTACAATAAAGTCAGGCTCGTATCGCTTTGAGTTGTTGTCCCAATAGATGCGAAATTGAGTAGGTGCAGGGCGCATCCATTTTATTACCATTGCATCATTTTCGAGCACAAAAGCTAAATCTTGTTCCGCCTTGCTGTCAAACTTATATTCGAAATGGCAAGCTTTCTCAAAGCCACGAAACACATATTTTGGTATTGTAGCAGTAGGACTAACCACTTCTCTATAATCTTTATGACCTCCATTTATCATTGAGGTAAAACTCCATTGTTCTATTTTGATAAAAGGGAACACTTTGGGTGCAACATAATCTGCTGAATGCAACACAAAGTGCTGTTTCATTTGTTTATATATTTTCTCGGCAATGGCGGCTTTGTATTGGAAGATAGTTCTTGGCAATTCGTCTATTTCTTCGATGTTCTCTTTTATAGAATCAAAAGCACTTGTAGCTAAACGATAAAGCAGGTCAGCATTTTCGTCATAGTCTATTTCGGGGTAGTTGATTAGTTCTGCAATAATTTGCTTAATGGGATTACCATACCATCCACTCGATTTAGCCATTAATGTTTCCACCAGTCTGTCTTTCATCCCCATTCGGATAATCTCTTGGTCTAATGCCTGGAAATTGAACTCAGCAACATCCAGTTCAAAGCTCTTAAACTCAGCCCTTGTTTCGCCTTGTACTAAGTCCATTCGGGGTATTTCGATGATATTTTTTTTGTATTCCGAAACAATAGTATCATAGCTATAACTGGCTTCTGCCAATATATCATCTTCAAATAGATTGCCTGTCATTCCAGGCTTGTTCATGTTTGCTTTTACCTGTTGCAATACTTTTTTCTTCACTTCAGGTTTGTTCAAGTCTTCTACATTGCGCACTTCGGGCAGCGAATTAAAAGCAGGCAATACATCAATAATTGCTTTCTTGGCATCCAATGTGTTTTGTGCCTTTTGTTTCTCTTGCACATTGGGTATTAAATCAATTTGTTTCTGCTCATTTTTAATAGTTTCCTCTATCACAGGCTTTGAGGTAACTACTACTGTTTTGTTAGATAAATCTTCTTTGTCAATCTCCACATAGCTCAGCTTATTCAGAACAGATTCTGGGTTTTGAGCTTCAGCAATCACCGCCTCAAAATTATCGTGAGCAACCACCGTTAGTTTATCAATTTTATCCACTCCTGTGCGTTTGCCTCCATAAGGCAGTCTCAATCCTCTCCCAATTGTTTGTTCTATCAGCACTGCTGCATTAGCTGCGCGAAGAGGAACAATGGTGTAGAGATTGGTTACATCCCAACCTTCTTTGAGCATATTTACGTGAATCACAATCTCAATTTCATTATCCGAGCTCTCCAGCGACATAAACTGTCGCTCAATATCTTCTTCTTGTCGGGTAGAAGAGTCTATCTGCAAAGCTTTTCCTTTGTACTGTCCATCGTAAAAAGAGTCAGAATTGATGCGCTCAAAAACCTCCTTGGCATGATTGATATCTCTACACACCACCAAAATAAATGGCTTCACCAATGGCACTTCATTGTTTTGCGCATATATTTCCAATTCGTTTTTGGTATCTTGGTGCAGACTGATAGCATCTTCCAATTTTATAATCTCTATCTCTTGCTCGTTTAGGCTTCCTTTATTAAAGTTTTTGCGTGTGGCTATGTCAGGATTCTTTACATACTTACCATCCTCCAAAGCTTTTGCCAAGGAATATTCATACACTATGTTTTTAAACTGATTGCCTTTTTCATCAATAGGAGTAGCAGTTAGCTCTATGCCCAATACAGGCT
>JAQVZQ010000253.1 GCA_028708095.1 Dysgonamonadaceae bacterium | reverse complement strand
GTAGGAGGTTCCGAATTTGATATCGTGATAAACATTGGGCGAAAAATCAAAATCATTTTTCACTGTCCAGTCACTTATCCCTGAATTGTAGGTAAGTTTTGACTCTTCACTTCTTTTAATTGGGGCTTCGTCAGGCATTGAATACTGAGTCGTGCTTTCGTAGCTATTGCTCAACGCCGAGCGGTAGCGTGTGAATGAAGCAGTGGTATTCATAAACAATTTGTTGTTCAAGATACGATTCCAACGCAGTGCGGCAATGGCATTGCCCCAACCCCAATTGAGTTTAGAATTTTCATTCGATTGAAAATTGTCACTACCAAAAGCCCTGTTTTCCTTGCTCTTCATATAAATGGCATCGTCGCCCAAATAAGTGCTCAGGTATAGCTTGTCTTTATCAGATAGTTTGTGGGTAAACTTGGCATTCATATCGTAGAAGTAATATCCGGCATTGCTTATACCTCCACTATTATTGCTTTGCACCAACTTAATAAAAGGTTGAGCCAAAATATCGAGATAGGTTCGTCGCAAAGATACATTGAATGTGGTTTTCTCGTTTACAATCGGACCTTCTAATTGTATTTTGGATGCAATAAGACCGATGCTTGCCGTTCCTCTTATTTTTTTATTGTCGCCATCTTTCATCTGCACATCTACCACAGACGAAAGTCGTCCGCCAAACCGTGCAGGGAAACTGCCTTTATAGAGTGTTACATTTTTTAGTGCATCGCTATTGAAAACAGAGAAGAAACCCATCATGTGGTTCACATTGTAGAGCGGAACACCGTCCAGCAAAAGCAAGTTTTCATCGGGTCCGCCACCCCGCACATACAATCCTGCCGAACCTTCGGTGCCCGATTGTACTCCTGGCATCAATTGCAAAGCTTTTATCAAGTCGTTTTCGCCAAATAGGGTTGGAATGTTTTTAATCTGCTCGATGGGAATTTCCACAGCACTCATCTGCGAACCTTTCACCCATCCTTGTTTGCGATTGCCAATCACTGTCACTTCATCCAGCATATTATCCTGACCTAAGTGGATATTCAACACCGTGTTTTCTTGCAAGTCGAAATCCTCTACTAACGTCTTATATCCGATATAGGAATATTCGAGCGATACATTGCCGGCAGGCAACGTCAGGGAGTAGTAACCAAAGTTATTGGAGGTGGATCCTTTGGTAGAGTTGGCATCGAAAACAGTGGCAGAGATGAGTGTTTCACCGCTTGCTTTATCGGTGATGTATCCGCTCACGGTGTAGTTTTGTGTGAAAGCCTGTGCAACTATTGTAAAGAATAGAAGGCAGAGGAGGGATGGTTTTTTCATAGAGGATGAGTGAGGAGCAAATGTTTTATACTGTTTTTATACTTACCCTTTTAGCTGGCGCAAGTCTCCAGACTTATGCCCGCTCGCGCGCATTTGCAATGCGTGTGTCGCTTTAGCGAACATTTTCTTTTGCTTCGCAACACACCGATTACAAATCGGCGCGAGCAAGTGATGGTTTCTATTTTCTCAATAGTCCAATCATACTTCCAATTCCAATTCCATAGTATATTCTATCCCTATTAATTTGCAACATGGGTGAAACTGTAAATCCGAAATACCTTGTAATAGGAAATTCTATTTTAGGATTGACTATCAGACTAACAGTTCCGTGCTTCACATTGTCATAGGAATAATTCTCGGTAATGGATACAGGATTGTTATTTATCTTTTCCCAGTTTTCCGGTTCTGTAATATGGGTATAGCCCACTCCCAAGGAAATATTTGCTCTGATAGTCCCACTTTTATTTATTTTATAAATCCTTCCAATACTTGCTCCAAAATTTTCAAATCGGTCAACAGGGCTATTTAGTCCCCATACCAATATACCAGTTACCCCAGTGGTAAAATCTTTTGGTTGAGTTTTTGGCTTTCTAATGTTTCCAGTGTATCCTAATTTGAAAGAGTATTTTTCATCTAATACATAATTCAAATTCAAATCCATTCCATAGTAATTACCTAAACCCAGCTCTACAGTTGAATAAATCGCATTATTTTCTGCGAATTGAGCATTAACTACATTGAGGCTTAATAAAAATATTAACATTGTCAGTATTCTGTTCATAATAACTATATTTAATAAAACAGTTAATCTATATTTACAAGATGATTATAGTAGCAATGCGTTGCATGCATTTTATGAAATATTTACTCCGCTCGTGCGCATTTGCATTGCGTGTGTCGCTTTAGCGAAACTTGTTTATTTATTCTTTTTGCTACGCAACACACCGATTGCAATCGGCACGAGCAACGAATCAAGATTTCCCTTTCAACAAAGGCAACACATAAGCCACCTTCAAATCCACTGCAGGATAGAACGTACCGTAAGAAAAATCCAAGTTGCGCCCATATCCTAAGCCAACAGAGTAGCTGTAATTCCAATATCTTCCAATATTACGTTGTCCACCCCAATTCAAATTGGCTAATAACGTATTGGTATAGCCGTGATACATATAATCCGTCAATGGCTTTGAGACATATTTTACTTTTATCCCGAGAAATTTTCCCGAATTAAACAGCATCGATTTACCTTTGTGCATTCTTTTATCGCGGTTGTAAAAAAACTTACCATAAGTACTTACATGCACACTTGGTTCTAATAATGCCAACCCCGCCCCCGTCTTGAAAACAAGAGACCCAGGCCAGAAAGCGTAACTAAGACCCAACCCAACTGCTGGTTCTATTGTTATCTTTTCGGCTAATGGTATTTCTATCGAGAAGTCCAATCCGTTTATCCCCAACCCAATTTTCGGAACCGTTTGCAATGACTGAGATGACAATGTACTTGCTTGTGTAAGCAATGCAAACAGGAAAACGAAGAATGATAATTTGTTTTTGTTCATGTGATTGTGTTATTGTAGTTTTTAAAATATATAACAAACGCTCCACTACAATTTATTCTTGTCCTTTAATAGTATTATATTCTCTAATAAACTCTCCACTCTTAGTGTCAAAGATTAGAGTTGTTAGATTATTGGGAATGGGCATCACCAAATTCACTTCAGCTGGTGTGTCACCTATTTCAGAGTAGGAATGAAAGATGTAAATAAAATCCTTTTCGGGATAGTTGGTATCAATATAGCTTACAATATCTTCATGTAGCATTTCGAGAACTGCTCTTGGTAGTGCAACTGACTTGCCAACTTCTGTTGTAATTGGTCCCGCCCAAATGTTTCTCATATTGCCATTCACATCCATCACCAAGGTAATATCCTCTGTGGGTCCGGTAACTTTAAAAGCATACCTTAAAAAGTGAGGACCAGTAGTATTTGCATTTATCTTATACAGGAGTTCATTCTTTGGATTGAACCCCGCATTAATATACTCTTTCGCCTTGTCAAGCGGTGGCTCTACAATATTGTTTTCGGAGTTGATAAGTATAAATTGGTTATCGCCAAGGTCGAAGCCATATAGCTTGTTAAAGCCATATAGTTTGTTGTCGTCGAAGCGCGTAATTTTCTGTATTGACGCAATGGCATTAGGTTCTTTTTCTGTCAAAACAGTCTGCACATCCTCTGGGATTGCTTTAATTAAAGTGTTTTTAATAATTTCGTTAGTGCCAGCTTCTTTCATAAAAAACCACTCCCCATCTCCGTTGAAGTCAACAAATGAAAAATAATTGAACCTGAATCTGTATATGGTTCCTTTAAAATCTGAAAACTTAACCACATTGAGCCATGGTTTCACATCAGTTGCTCGGGTATTCATTGCAATAATTTCAGTAATAAATTGCTTCATCTTTTCGGGCAGTGTCTTCGTATCATCATAATCCCAACCCCATTCTTCTGCCAATGTTTTACCTTCATGTCCAGTAATCTCGCAATAGGTTTTAAAATTATCCATGACTATATCGATTTCCTCATTTGGGCGTTTGGTCATAATCAATACTTTGTCAGTAGCGTGTTGTTCACTCAACTGCTTGCGTGAGTTTTCACTCAAAAGGGCTTTTGTAGTTTCGGGCAATCCTTTTTCGCTTCGTAAATCATACCATTCACCATCTGATGAAAACACTGTTTCAATGTCTGTAAAATGCACTATATATTGAAATCCGCCATCGAATGAATATATGCGTGCTGAGACCATTTTGTTGTTGGGTAAATACTCACTCGCAAAGGTGTGAACCGATTCAGGTATTTCATCTTTCGTTAGGTAGTCTATTTTGTCATCGTCGGTGCACGAGGCAAAGGAGAGAACGATTGCAGACATCAGGATGTACAATAAATTTTTTGTTTTCATTGATAGTATTGTTTTGTTTTTATATAATAGAATATTCATTTTCATTCAATTGAACTATGGAGCTTTGAATTAAGATTTATAAGCCTTAATTATAAGATGGAAAACAGAGCAAAACGTTGCTTATGGGTTAAAGAAATATTCTTCGCTTGTGCGGATTTGTAGTGCGTGTGTCGCTTTAGCGAAAGTGTTTACTTGTTCTTTTTGCATACGCAACACACCGATTACAAATCGGCGCGAGCAACAGTAAGCAAACATTAAAATGCCCAACCCACTTTCACAGCAATGGTAGAATTGGTTTTATCTTTTTCTCCCATCATAACACTTGTTGCTTTATCCTCACGCTCCTCTTTATATTGTTGCACATCATAAGAAACTGATAGAGAAAGACTGTTTTTATTATTAATAGGATACATATAACCTAATGAAGGAGATACATACAAGCCACCAGAAAAGTGAGATTCAATTTTTTCGAGTTCAGCAATGCCCTTCACTGGGTACATGCTCTTCGATATAATGCCATACCCCGCTTTAAGAGAAACAAATAATGAAGGCTTTTGGCTACCACTAAATTTCCACATTCCGTGTGCATATATAGGAACGGAAAGAAAACTACTTTCTAAGTCCATCACTTCAGAAGTTATGCTAGCGCTATAATTATATAAACCCACTCCAACACCTGCAAAAAGTCTGTCAGTAACATGATATCCTGGCGAAACAACCATGTTCCATCCTTCATGGCTTACTTCCCAATGGCTACCCCTACCATAGCCACCCTCACCATACTCCGAACCACTCGGTGAATATCCAA
>JAQVZQ010000252.1 GCA_028708095.1 Dysgonamonadaceae bacterium | reverse complement strand
ATCAGGCAACATACGGTACAGAGCCTCTGCAAAGTGTCGATTCAGAGAGAAGTGATTTGAATAATAATATGTCGCCGCCTCCTCCACCTCTAATAAGATCAACGTATCAATCACCAGCTCCACAATACTCAGAGAGATCGGGATGCTTAAACGCTATAGTGCTTTTTCTTAAAGTTGTTTTTTTTGGAATAGCCGGTATTATTGCTGCTAGTTTAATGATAACGCTATTTGGACTGATTTTTGCAAGTGCACAGTTTTTACCCATTGAATCTTTGTTTGTAAATCCAGGATTAGAACACAACCTTTTATGGACATCGATAATATTAAGCCTAGGAGTTCCGATTGTGGGTGTTATTGTTTGGATTGTTCGTAGGGTGATGAATGCAAAATCAAGACCATTTATTGGGTTTACAGTTGCTGTATTATGGTTTATCGGTATTGTTGTTGGTTTAACTTTAGGATACAAAATCACCAAAAAGTTTAGCATAGAGAGTTTACAAGAGACAGATATTGTTTTGACTTCTCCATCAAACAATAAGATGTATGTGGAAATGTCGAAGTATCCACTCGATTATTTTAGTGTTGCACCCCTTGCCAGTAAAATTAATATCGATATTGCAGGATATAATGATTATGATTTAGAGGTTTTGCCATTTTTTAATGTAGAAGAGGATTCTCTTTTATTCAACAGTATTCAACTGAGAATAAAAACGAGCAATGACTCATTATTTCATGTTAAAACAATGTCTTATAGTTTCGATAAAAGCTACAAGATGGCTAAAGCAAATATAAAAGAGTTTGACTTTAAAATTGAGCAAAACGACTCTGTATTGTCGATACCTCAATTTTTTAAAACACCTAAATCTCAAGGTTACCGCAACCAATTTATTGTTATTGATATATTTGTGCCGAGTGGGTCAAAGCTGGAGGTGAATGATGATTTGGCAGAATATAAACGCTCAAGAACGTTGAGGGTTTTTCGGAGAAGGAGTGTTAGGGAATATAATCGTAATAATATTTACGATTGGAACTCCGACGAGGATAATATGCTCGAAAACGGAGAGGTAACCGAAACAAGCGAAACAAGATTAATGAATCAACTAGATATAAAACTATAGACCTTACAAGAAAGAGAATTGCTATTTTACTATTAATTTCATTGTGTTTCTTAAAAGCGATAAAACCATTTAGTGTTATATCGCTTTTTCAATAATATCAAAAGAGATGTATTGCAGAACTACTCAAAAACATTCAATGAAATCTTAAATCCAACCTCATGAAACTTTAATTTGTGGAATGAACTGAAAAACGCTGCATTGAAGTAATTGTTTCCAACTCCATAGCCTAACTCTGTGTAAGAACGAATATAAGGATTATACAAATGGCTTAAATAGATTCTTTCCGTAATTACAGCTTTAGAAATAATAGGCATAAGATTGAAAATTAAAAAAGGAGATTCGAACATAAAATGGGATTGTATGTATGAATCTGAAGCATTATACAACTGTCTGTCCAATAGGTTGAAAACCCCACCAATGCCATCGTCCCATGTTTCGGGAAAATTTCGTTTAGCAAAAAATGCAAAATCAGCGAAATATTCAGACTTTTGATTTGTGAAAAAACCCATTCCAATATGATATTGAAAAGACTGCGTTAATGCTAACTGGATGTTTTGGCTAACGTCAAGTTCAATTCGGTTATACTCTGAGTCACTTCCTAAAATGCCTTTAATTCCTTTTGATAACTCCAGCTTAATGGTAGGATAGGGTGAACGAACATATATTTTTTGTCTTCTCTCGATACGATAATATTGTTCAGGAGTCCACGTAAGGGTTATTAGTGGAGCAAATGTATTTCGTTGTTTAAATAAATTAGTGATATTATTGGAATTAGAGTTTTCGATAGAAAAAGTCTCCATTGAAGAATTAATCTTATTGTTTGCCGCATCGCGAATGTGATAATCTAAACCAGTTCCTATACTAAAACCATTCGTGGCTTCAACTGTGTTATATAAACGGAAATAGTAGTCTTTGTAATAGTCTAAAGCTAAGTCGTCAATTTTTAATCCATTATCAAATAAGCTGTCTTGTATTTCTCTTAAAAACAATGAACTATATGTTTTATTATCGTTTCCTACTGAAAATGTTACTTTGCCTAAGTGAGCTGGATTGTAATTCCAAGTGGTTGATATATCTGTGAACAATTCTTTTCTTTTGAATAGATATCCAACAAAAGCTTTCATATTTAAGCTGGATTGTCTTTTTAATTCATAGTTGATATTTAATTTCTGACCATAACTTAAACCGTCAAATGATGAGTAACTAAGTAATGCAGGATTAAAAACGCCACTGTAGGTGATATCAGTGGATCGATATTTATACTTAGTGTTCATAACCATTGTTTTTGCCCAAGCTGGAGTACCATTCTTTTTTATACTTGATGAATCATTTTTTAACTCACCATTTTTTTCTTTCCATTTATCAATGTAAAATTGATTTAAGAGGTCTTTTTCACGAGCTTGTAATGGAATTTTACGTGCATACTCCCAGAAAGCGGGATTGCTTTCAATTGGTACTGAATCTAATCTTATTCTGTATAAATTACTTATATTAAAATTTTTGACTTTTTCTTTCTTATCACTTAAAATAATATTTTTATAACTGATGTTTACTAAGTTCCTATTTGTTACTACATTACCTAAGTAAGAAAACTTTTGATGAATAGTTGCATTAATAGGTAAAAGATTGGTTGTTTTATTATTCCCCATGTTTAATTCAACAGAAAAATCATATGCTAAATCAACTCCTTCACATAAAAATTGCATCACACGCCAACTATCTTTCTCTAAAATGAATGTTCCTTTTAAGAGTCTCGGTACTTTGTATATAGGAGTAAAGTCAATTGTGTAATAGGTAATATCATTACGAGTAAATGTACGTTGCAATTTATAACGATAATACTTTTTGGAGCTTTCTCGTAATGGCATGAAAAATCGTTCATTACTAGACATTTCATTATAAACGTTTAAATGAACTAAGCTTGAAGGGAGCATATCGCTCACTTTCTTTTGAGAAAAAGTTCCATGCAGGTGTTTGACATCAATGGTATAGTTATTTGGGTAATTATACTTTAAGTCGCTTAACACTTCTAGCAATCCTTCATTTGCATTTCTATCATGTAATACAAATTTTGGGATTAAATGTGTGTAACGATAAAGATAATTTTTCTTCAACGTTTCCACATAAACCCTCATATATACTTCAGCTTCATATTCTTCTACTTTTTCAGAATACACTTCAGCTGCTTTCATAGCTTTTTCTATGATGGTGTTAATTGGCTCCTGAGAGAAAACTTTTGAAGGGGCTGCTAGCAAAAATATAATTAGAAATTGTATTAATCTTTTTCTCATTTATCAATCTTAAACATACACACAAAATTACATTTTTTATTCAATAAGGCGCATTATAAACGTTATAAAATCGAAAAGGTCAAGCAAACATATCATTAAAACCTATGACAAATATAGTATGACAAATTTTAAAGTATTGACAAATGTATTCTATTACAATATAATTTATTATTTTTGTGTTTAACAACAATGTTATGAAACATAATCTTAATAGATAAAAGAAAAGTGAGAAAAGTGAAACCACTTGATGTTTCTGCATCTCTGCCAGAAATATGGAGAGCATTAAATGAGAACGAGCACGAATTGCTACGTAAAGATGCACGTTTTGTAAATTTCAAAAAAAACGAAATTATTTATTTTGAAAATGATAAACCCGAAGATTTGATGTGCTTACTCAAAGGTAAGGTGAGGATTTATAAAGAGGGTGTAGGAGGTCGAGTTCAGATAGTTAGAGTGGTTCGTCCTGTACAATACTTTGGCTATCGGGCATATTTTGCAGGAGAAGCATATGTTACATCTGCGTCAGCATTTGAATCATCACAAGTTTGTCTTGTTTCAATGAAAATTGTGGAACAGTTTTTGCGAAACAATGGAACATTAGCCATGTTTTTCATTCAATTACTTTCTCTTGATTTAGGAGTCTCAGATGAACGTGTTGTAAATCTTACTCAAAAACATATTAGAGGTAGATTGGCTGAGTCACTTTTATTTTTAAAAGAAAATTATGGAGTCGAGCAGGATGGTGCAACTATAAACATATATCTTTCGCGTGAAGATATGGCTAATTTATCCAATATGACAACATCCAATGCAATTCGCACTTTATCTATATTTGAGAATGAGCGGATTGTATCTATAGATGGAAGAAAGATAAAAATAATTGACGAAGAGAAACTTCGCAAAATAAGCAGAATTGGTTAGTATCATTATTTATATTTTTTGAATTATAAAAATTTTTTATAATAAACTATTGTCTAATATAGTCGCTTTATGTAATCATACATTATCTTTGCAAAACAAACAATATAATGGGTAATGATTAAATACATAATTAATTCAGTCTTCTCATCTTTTTACAAGCAAATTGATAGTTTTCTTGAAAAGCCTTGGGAAAATCAACTACAAACATTTAATTATTTAATTTCACATGGTAAGGATACCCTATTCGGTCAAAATAATAATTTTGATAAGATTAAAACTCCCGAAGATTACAAAAAACATGTTCCCATTATGGGATACGATGATTTAAAAATATTTTTAGATAAAATTATCGTAGAAAGAAAACCCAATGTTTTGTGGGATACACCAGTGAAGTGGTTTGCTATGTCCTCAGGCACCACTAATGATAAAAGTAAATACATTCCAGTAACAAAAGAGTCGTTGAAAAACAATCATTTTCGCAGTGGAAATCATATGCTTGCACTTTATGCAAAACATAATCCTAAAAATGCATTAATGTTCGGCAAAGCACTTGTTCTGGGTGGAAGTCAGCAAGTAAATAATATTGGAGGAGGAATTTTCACAGGTGATATTTCAGCTATATTAGTAAAAAATCTTCCTTGGTGGGCAAAAAAAAGAAGAACTCCCGAAGAAATAACTTTGATTCCTGAATGGGACGTTAAGTTACAAGAACTTACTGATTATGCAATCAATCAAGATATTAGATCATTATTTGG
>JAQVZQ010000251.1 GCA_028708095.1 Dysgonamonadaceae bacterium | reverse complement strand
AACTTAGAGAGACGGGCCTCTATATATCGTGGTGCAGCTGAACCATCACCCGTAAGAATGTTCCCCCAGTTTCCCTGACAGTCAATAAGCAAGTCCTTTTGCCCCAATTGCACCAAGGCGTCACCAATTGATGCATCACCGTGAGGGTGAAACTGCATAGTGTTCCCAATTATATTTGCAACCTTATTCTAACGTCCATCATCCATTCGTTTCATTGAATGCAGAATACGACGTTGCACGGGTTTCAGTCCATCGTTAAGATGTGGCACAGCACGCTCCAAAATTACATAAGATGCATAATCAAGAAACCAGTCTTGATACATTTTCGTTAAGTTTAACGGTGCATCATCACTAATTTTTTGTGCAAATTTTGAACCAGTCACTACTTGAGGATCAGCGTTCTTTTTAGTTGTTTCATTTTCGGACTTTTTATCGACGTTATCGATATTGTCCTTATCTAAATCTTTAGAAGACATATATTTTTATAGTTGAAAAACAAATGTATACTATGCTAATGGTATTCCAAAGTGTTTGTTTTTCATACATTCGGAATAATTTAAGTTTCAAAAATCGCTCAAAGGTATTTATTTTTCATGTGATATGCAAACATGATAATAGTGAGGAGGCTTCAATTTAAATTTAATTTATTCAGTATTATTAAACCTCTTCACTCATTTTTTGTTTAATGTATATGTGCAAACAGTTTATGTATTTAAATGATTATATTTACAGATTATATCTAATCGATTAATTTATGACAACATCTATTTTAAAAAACCAGACTTTAAAAACAGTAAAGTTCACGCTGTTTATTTCCATTTTGACAATAATGCTTCAAGCCTGTGGCAGTGTCCCGATTATAGGTCGTAGACAGCTTTTATTGGTGCCCGATCAAGAAGTGTTAGCTTTGAGTTTTCAACAATATCAAGATTTTATACGAAGCGCTCCAGTTGAGAAAAACACAGCCAATGCGCAAATGGTTGAACGAGTGGGAAAAAGAATTGCCACTGCTGTTGAAACTTTTTACAGAAACAATGGATACGAATCTGAGTTAAAAAATTTTAGTTGGGAGTTCAACTTAGTGAAAAGCAAAGATGTGAACGCATTTTGTATGCCAGGAGGGAAAATTGTGGTGTATGAAGGCCTGCTTCCTATCACAAGAGACGAGGCAGGATTGGCTATTGTGGTTGGACACGAAATTGCACATGCTGTTGCCAAACATGCCAATGAACGTATCAGCCAGCAAATGGCATTGCAATATGGAGGTCAAATAGCAGGAGGGTTGTTAGGCAATAATCAAGCTGCACAAGAGATCGGTGGGCTAGTTTTTGGCTTGGGTGGTCAACTGGGCGTTATGCTTCCCTATGCTCGCAAACATGAATATGAAGCTGATGAACTGGGTATTATATTTATGGCCATGGCAGGTTATGACCCACGTGTAGCGGTAGATTTTTGGACGAGAATGTCGCAAGCAGGCGGCAGCTCCACCGCAGAATTCATGAGTACTCACCCCAGTGATCAGAATAGAATAGCAAAAATTCAAAAAAATATGCCTAAAGCATTACAATATTACCATGGAGCAGGCGTACAAAACAAAACAGAGCAAAAAATTAAGACCAGTGTGAAACCTGAAACAAGAACTTCGGATAAATGGACTTTTTAATTTTATGTTGATGTATCACTCAATTATCGAGGTTTTGAAATTAAATAATGCATCTACGCTGAGCACTTTCAATAGCTGATAATTAATACTGCAATAAACTAACTATATATTGTAATATTGTGTTATTATCAAAAAACAAACATGAACTATATTCAAATTATCAAAAACAAAATAACATGAAACGTAAATTATTTTTCACCCTATTACTCTTGGGATTTATGCAATCTTTCTTTGCACAATCCTCCAATCAAAATCATGCTGCCACAGACACTTTAAGGATAGCCACCTTTGATGTAAATGCTACTCCTCCAGTGGGCAGTCAACTTACCTATGATCCAATGGTAAACTCAGACGATTTATCATTACGAGCAAAAGGTGTAGTATTGTTGGGCAGCGATTTGCCCATTGTGCTATGTGCAATAGATTGGATCGGCATTTCGAATGAATCTCAAGACGCATTCAAAGAAGCATTGGCAGAAGCAGCTGGAACTATCCCCAACCGTGTAGTTGTTCATACGCTTCATCAGCACGATGTGCCAATTTCTGATTTTACTGCTGAGAAAATATTAAAAGAAAACAACCTTCCAGTAGGACCTTTTGATGGCACATTTGCCAGAGAATTAATTAAAGACCTTCAAAAATTTGTTCGCCTATCATTAGAAAACACTCAACCAGTTACAGATATTGGATTAGGAAGCGCTGAAGTTTACAAAGTAGCTTCAAATCGAAGAATATACAAAAAAGATGGTCGCATCGTAACCATGCGGGGCTCTTCCACAAAAGACTCACTGCTCAGGTCGATGACAGAAGGATTGGTTGACCCAGAGGTATCCTTGATAAGCTTTTGGAATAATGAAGCACCCTTGGCTGTGTTAAGTTTTTATGCTACACATCCTCAGAGTTATTACCTAACTAAAGTTGCCAATCCTGATTTTCCAGGTATTGCACGCTTTTACCGACAATTAGCAGTACCTGATGCACTTCATGTACATTTTAACGGAGCAGGTGGTAACATTGCGGCTGGTAAGTATAATGACGGGAGTCACGAAACCAGACTCATATTAGCTGAAAGAATGGCTGATGGAATGAAACGAGCATGGGAGAATACCAAAAAAGTTAAAGTATCATCACCCGATGTAAATTGGGTTACTGAACCATTGTTCCTTCCTGTTAATCCAAAAGTGGAAGAAATAGAAACTACCATGTTTAAAATGAATAGCCGACAATTGGCTAATAATATGGGTCGTTTGGGATGGTATAAAAGACGGTTGGCTGGAAAAGCCATTGAAACGGCTGCCTTGAGTATAGGTAATTCACGCATATTGTTTATGCCCGGAGAGCTTTTTGTTGAATATCAATTAGCTGCAAAAGAAATGGCACCCGATAAGTTTGTAACCATGGCTGCTTATGGCGACTATGGTCCGTTTTACATTGGCACAGAAGCGTCTTATGCCGAAGGAGGTTATGAAGTTGAATCAAGCCCTGTGACTAAAGAATCAGAGAAAATTATCTTAGATAATATCAAGACGCTATTAAAAAAAGCGGAAGATAACCAAAGTGATAATTTATTGAGTTACCGTGACAAGAATGGTAAATATAAAACCATTCAAACAACCAAAGAGTGGGATTCAAAAAAGAAAGATATATTAAATAATATGCAGGATGTAATGGGTAAGTTACCTGCAGACAAGTATAAAAAGTTTGATGTCAAATACACCGATTCTGTAAAACACGACAACTATGTACTCTATTCAATAAATTTTGAAGTAGCCCCTTCAGAAAAAGTGTATGCATATCTATACAAACCCACCGACACCCATAAAAAACACCCTGCTATGTTGGCACTTCACGGAACAGGGGCAGCAGGAAAACGTATTATCAATGATGAAACAAGCATCAAAAATCGACAATATGCTAAAGAATTAGCAGAGAGAGGATATGTAGTAATTGCCCCCGACTATCCAAGCATGGGTGAATTGGCAAATTATGATTTCGAGAATGATAGATACGAATCGGGAACCATGAAAGCGATATTCAATCATTTATCCTCTGTCGATTTGTTGCAAACACTCGACTATGTAAATAAGGACAAAATAGGTGTCATTGGTCATTCATTGGGTGGACATAATGCCATTTTTGTTGCCGCATTCGATCCTCGTTTAAAAGTGGTTGTTTCAAGCTGTGGTTGGACATTGTTAGACTACTATAATGCAGGAGCAAAAACAACAGAACTCTATGGAGGACTTTTAGGTCCATGGGCACAAGATAGATACATGCCTTACATAAAAACAAAATACAACTTGGATGCTTCTCAAGTTCCTTTCGATTTTGACGAAATTATCGCAACCATTGCACCCCGTGCATTTTTCACAAATGCACCTACTGGTGATAGTAATTTCTCTATCGATGGTGTGAGAAAAGGGATAAATCATTTACAAAAAGTGTATGATTTTATGAAAGCATCCGAAAATATTAAAGCCGTTTATCCTGATGCAGGTCACGACTTCCCATCTGATACAAGAGAGGAAGCCTATATATTTATTGATAAGTATTTGAAATAACAACTTGCACTTTTTAAATTAAACGGAGCCAAGCTGATGGATATTAATCCATATAACTTGATATTTTGAATGTATCGTAAGAATAGCGAAAAGCCTTCACGGGCAGAGATTTTGTTATCTTTGAGCTTATAAAAAGTTATCTATTACATTTAAAAAGTGGTGATTGCTATCTATTATTTCACACCACTATGATGCTCATATTCATCATAATAAACAAGACTCCTTTCTATTATTTATTATCGAATGGCTGGCTCTAAATAAAAACTAAAACGTAATTGCTTTAATAAATGATTATGGCTACATTTGCAAAGAGCGATCCCTAAGTGGTTTCGTTCAATACACGGTGTCGTGCATGAGGGTTTTAGCACGTATCGATGGTGTATAATAGCAGTGACAAACAAATTCGCGACTTCATTGCTGAGCATGCCCGTATTTTGGCAGTAGTAGGATTACACGGCAATGTGTTTATACGCTTCTTTAATAATTTCACATTCGAGAGGTTATGACCTGTTCGAGAGGTTATGACCTGTTTGAAAATATTTGTACCTTAAAAGATAAAAACTATAATCCTTTAGATAAGCAAGAATATAAATACATTGAGCTATCAAACATCGGGAAGTCAGGAGATATAACAGATTGCACAACTGCTTTAGGTGAGGAGCTACCAACAAGGGCTAGAAGGAAAGTTTCGTCAGGCAATATTATTGTCTCTTCTATAGAAGGCTCTTTGGATAGTTGTGCGTTAGTGACCAAAAAATACAATGATTCTCTTTGCTCAACAGGTTTTTATGTAGTTAATAGCAATAAGATAAATCCTGAAACGTTGCTAGTACTATTTAAATCTAAACCTATGCAATCTCTACTTAAGAGAAGTTGC
>JAQVZQ010000250.1 GCA_028708095.1 Dysgonamonadaceae bacterium | reverse complement strand
TGCAGAAAGCGATGCTGCGAGTCTGCTCAGCGGACTTGGGGTGAGCGAAGATATACACTACAGCTTGATGAAAGATTTGAGTGGTAAACAAAAGGTGCGCATTTTGTTGGCAAGAGCTTTATTTGGCCAACCAGACAACCTTTTATTGGATGAACCAACTAACGATCTCGACCTTGAAACCGTAAGTTGGTTGGAGCAATATCTTTCTAATTCTGAACATACAGTGTTGGTTGTTAGTCACGACCGTCACTTCCTTGATTCTGTTTGCACACATACTGTGGATATTGATTTTAGTAAATTACAGCTATTTTCTGGTAACTATAGCTTTTGGTACGAATCCAGCCAGTTAGCTTTACGTCAACAACAACAACAAAACAAGAGAGCCGAAGAAAAGAAGAAGGAGCTGGAAGAATTCATTCGTCGTTTTAGTGCCAATGTTTCCAAATCGAAACAAACAACAAGCCGCAAGAAGATGATTGAAAGATTGAATATCGAGGAAATACAACCTTCGTCTCGTCGTTATCCAGGCATTATTTTTACTCCTGATAGAGAGCCTGGTAATCAAATTTTGGAAATAAAAGGTCTTACAAAAAGTATTGAAGGAGAGGTTTTGTTTAAGGATTTTAATCTAAATGTAGAAAAAGACGATAAGATTGTATTTATCAGTAGGGATACACGCGCTATGACAGCCTTGTTTCAGATTATCAATGGTGAAGAAAAACCAGATGCTGGCACTTACCAATGGGGACAAACCATTACAACCGCCTATCTTCCTTTAGATAATGCAAAGTATTTTGATTCGGACTACAACCTAATTGAATGGTTGAGCCAGTTTTCACAAGACACTAGCGAAATTTACTTAAAAGGCTTCCTTGGTCGTATGTTATTTACCAACGATGAGTTATCTAAAAAAGTAAGTGTTTTATCGGGAGGTGAGAAAATGCGATGTATGATATCTCGAATGATGCTAAAAAACCCGAATACTTTAATTTTAGATACGCCAACCAACCACCTTGATTTGGAGTCTATCCAAGCATTTAATAATACATTGAAATCATTTAAAGGGAATGTTTTATTCTCAAGCCACGACCTCGAGTTTATCCATACAGTAGCCAACCGCATAATCGAACTTACTCCTAACGGAATTATCGACAAATTGATGGATTATGATGATTATATTACAGATCCCATTGTTGCAGAACTAAAAGAAAAACTATATAGGTAAGCAAAACAATTTTTTCTCCATAGCACTTTCAATTGTATCTAGGTACCGTGTCAAAATTAATCAAGAAGATGAAAAAAAGATTATTATTCATACTTTACACGTTTTTTGCGTGGGTTCTTGTTTTTGCAATACAAAAGCCATTATTCCTTCTCTATCATCACAAATTAGCTGCTAATCATTCTTTTTATGAGTTCTCACAGGTTGTCTTGAACGGACTAAAACTGGATGTAACAATGGCTGGTTACCTTACTTCAATACCTTTATTGCTAACTCTCATATCTATTTGGTTTAGCGGCGAAAAGATGCACACAGTGCTAAAAGCCTATTTTGCTGTAATCGCCATAATTGTGGCTTTAATTTTCACGGTTGATGAAGCATTATATGGGTATTGGAAATTCAGATTAGACTCAACAATATTCTTTTATTTGGAATCTCCGAGAAATGCTATGGCTAGTGTACCAATCCTTGCATTTTTGCTTCAGTTTATCAAAACTGTTGCATTTGTCGTACTAATATACTGGTTCTTTAGGCGTTTTATCATCCCAGTTCTTCCAAAAAAACCTACGGTTAAAAAATGGCAAACACTATTAACAGGCATTGTCCTCGGTGGATTATTATTCATTGCAATGCGTGGCGGGGTTACTACTTCAACTGCTAATGTGGGGATGGTTTATTTTAGTAAAGATCAGTTCTTGAATCATGCGGCTATTAACCCTTGCTTTAGCCTACTTACATCATTTAGCAAACAAGAGGACTTCTCATCACAGTTCCAATTTTTTACAGAAGAAAAACGACAACAACTATTCTCCCCTCTTTATCCAACATCAAACATTACAAAGACTGGCAATTCAAACAAGTTACTTAAAACTAATCATCCAAATATTCTGATGATTATTTTGGAAGGTATCTCAGCTAATGTAGTAGAATCAACTGGAGGAGAAGTCGGCATAACGCCAAACCTAAACAAACTAAGTGAAGAAGGTATATTGTTTAGTAATATGTATGCCAATTCATTTCGAACTGACCGAGGATTAGTTTCCATACTCAACGGCTATCTGGCACAACCCACAGCATCAATTATGAAGTATCCAGCAAAGAGTCAAACTTTACCTTCAATTGCTAAAAGCTTACGTAATGAAGGGTATGAGACTGATGTGCTGTACGGTGGCGATATTAATTTTACTAATATGAAGAGTTTTTTCTTTAATTCAGGATATAACAACCTCACTTCAGATGTAGACTTTCCAGTAAGTAGTCGATTGAGTAAATGGGGAGCAGATGACGATGTTACATTTGAACGCCTGTATGATGATATTCTCAATAAAAAAGAAAAAAGGACATCTTGGTTTAGTACTTTTCTTACACTTAGTAGTCACGAGCCTTTTAAAGTACCCTATAATCGTTTGAAACATCCTTATCTTAATTCAGTTGCTTTTACAGATAGTTGCTTAGGAGATTTTGTTGAAAAAATTAAAAAAACACCGGCATGGGATAATTTGCTTATTATTTTCGTGTCCGATCATGGATACCCTTATCCCGAAACATTGAAAGAATATGAACCAGCACGTTATCACATCCCTTGTTTATGGATTGGCGGAGCTATAAAGTCGCCTACAGTTATTGATAAACAGATCAATCAAACGGACTTAGCAGCGACACTTTTAGCCCAACTTGACATTAACAAACAAGAGTTTACATTCAGCAGAGATATATTCAGTACTGATTACCCAGAGTTTGTATTCTATACTTTCAATAATGGATTTGGTTTTATAGATAGCACAGGTATTTCGGTGTACGACAACACCGTGGAAGCCCCCCTGATTGAAAAACCAAAAACTAATAGCAACTACAGATTGAACAAAGGAAAAGCCATTCTACAAACACTTTATCAAGATTTAGGTGGTAGATAATAATTGAAAACAAAATAGACAAACTATTATCGTAAAATAATAAATTGAACCGGTCTTATAATAGGAGAAAACTTGTTGTAGGTCAATCCTTATTTGAGAATATTCATAAAGCTTTAAATAAAAAAATCCTTCGAGTATAAATACATAAAAGGATTTTTATTGTGAAATAATCAAACAATTTTATTTAGAATAGTCAGCTTTTACATTTTCATTATTCAATAGATAGTCGATAATTTGTTTAACACTTTCAATTGGTTCGAAATTATATTTTTCTACCTCTGCTATCACAGTTCTGAAACAAATTATCAAAATCCATTACGTAATCAGTTCCACCCAGTTCTTTCCTGATTTGACCATTTTGACAAAATAAAACTATAAGACCTACATATACTTCGAAATTTACTAATTGGGCTTTGCACACATTATAATTTAAATTTTTAAATTCAAATTAAGCCACTAAGGTGCGTTAGACATGTCACCTATCCTTGTTGTCATGCTTATATCTCATGCTGAATGCAATAAGCATCACACATCTAATGTGGTAAATGGTATGTCGATTGTTGTTAGTTTCCGAGTCTCGAACTATTAACCATTATTGCCGAGTTTTGAGTCCATCAACAACTATCAAAAATCTTTTCTAAACATTTCTTCAATGGAAGATTCCATTGTCAACAGTTGAAACTTGAATCTTCGGTCTAAGATTTGGCGAAAAGGTGTTGAAAATTGAATCTGCTGCGGTTTTTCTGACGAACAACAGTCAAATTCCAAATCTTTGATGGTTTTTCTCCCAACAGCGAGTTGAATTTCAAATCTTCCGTGAAAAATTTAACAAACAAGAGAAGAAAATCAGATTTAGGCCAATTTCTCCCCATTTATCTTTCAAAAATACAATTTTCTTGAAACAAAAGTGCATTTGAGCTTTTCTAAACATTTCTTCAACGGAAGATTGCGTTTTCATCTCTTGTTCGTCCAATCTTCAATTGAAGAAATGATTTTTGTCTCTCTAACAGCATTTTGTTTCTAAAATCTATCAGGAAAGATGCTTTATGCGACAATATTATACAGTGAATGCAAACTTCCAAGTGATAAATGTATTATAATGTTTGTAGGATGTAAAAATCAACATAATCTCACTCCGGTTTTTTGTATGGACAACGAAATCTACTCTTGCAACAGCATTCTTTCTGCAAGTTTGTCATCCTGCTGAATTTATAATCTTCAGTGGAAAATGTAGTGTCAGGTTTGATTAGGTGCTTTTACTATACTACGCTGATGCGGAAGGTACATCGCTCCCGCACGAATCCTTTCGTGTGGGTTTCCTTAGAAAAAAATTACAAGATTTACTAATGACACGGTTGAATATCGGCCTTTTCCAGATTTCTTAATTTTGCGGAGCATTTTTGGCTTTAGTCACATTTACTGAAATTGAAGATGTGGCTAAAGTCAAGCCATGATTGCTAGTCCTCTTACCCCTCTGTTAAAACCGACGGCAAGATGGCACTTCTCTGCTTAAATCATTAAACAAGATATCTTAATGCGGCAAACCCAATATTTTTACACTTTAGCATGTTGACTGTCTACGATTTGCTTTCATGATTTTAAGAGGTGGACAAATCAGGACAAAACAGGTAAACTATTATCGTAAAATAATAAATTGAACAGGTCTTATAATAGGAGAAAACTTGTTGTAGGTCAGTAAGCATCCCAAATTAACCGTATTGCGAATAGAATAACAAAAGCAGATCTTTGCCGTAAAAAAGATATGTTTAGTTTGAATGAAGATAATCGTTATTTGGTGTGCTTACAAGGAGTAGATTTGCGCAAAGGTGTAGATGGTTTGTGTGGTGTGATTCGTTACCTTTCTTTGAATCCAGCTAATGGAGATGTGTACGTGTTTTTAAACAAAACTCGCACTACCATGAAATTGCTCCACTGGGAACGTGGAGGCTTTGTAATTTATTATAAGC
>JAQVZQ010000249.1 GCA_028708095.1 Dysgonamonadaceae bacterium | reverse complement strand
AGCAATATACACAAGTTATTTTACATATAAAACACAAGTTTATATTAATAAATTAGTTGTTGAAAAACAAAGAAAAGAACACAGGAAAAAGCCTCAATTTAGGAACACTATATTGGACACCCTACCCATAAGGGCTGAAATTATTATAGCAAATAGTATAAAACTACGCCAAAACTCCGTAAGGAGTGATATTATTCATCCATCCATCCGATTTTCGATACTTCTATGAAAGTTGTTTTGTAATCAAGTGTATATCTATATCAAAAAATACTCTTCAGCTGCTCAATCGCCGATGCCGTTAGCTTTTCGCCAGCCCCAATCTCATATCTTGTAGTTCCTGGTGTTGTTTCATATCCTGTAATCATCGGAGTAAAACCTTCTGGTCCTTCAGTGAAAGCTTCTTTGGTTGGAAAGTATGCGCGAGCATCATTGGTTAGTCCCATCACTAAAGTGTGTTTAAATGGTGATGCATTCTTAATCATTACTCCAAACTCTGCAAACATTTCGCCTGGCAATCCAACAAAAGCCAAGTCTCCCATTCCGATAACCATCACTTCAAGACTGTCAACAATATCTTGGTTGTTACGCATATCTATCCAACGCATTGCATATGTGGCATCAGGTATGCCATCTTGCTGTAACGGCGGCATTCCTTCTCTTTCAACCTTTGCCATAATTTCTTTTGCCCATGCAAGCTGTTCATCGCTAATTGATATTCTTTTTAGTGGCACCATTTGTTTAGAGACTTTGATGTCGTTGGTGGAAATAACCGTTTCTTCTTTCATTGCCATCAAGGCATCACTGCCTAACAAATTGCCATGGCGTTCACACTCTTCGTAAGTGCTGATACAACCACGTTTGTAATTTACTTGTGTTACGTTCCCGCAGCATCCGTTTACAAACATTGGAATAAAGTTTTCTCCTTTATCCTCTTTTAAAGTTGCTGCAATATAACCAGGAAAATCGGCAGAATAAAGCCAATTGCTACCAGTAAGATTTGTAGCATGACAGGCAAAGTTAACCATCGCTCCTATTTTTTTTCCATCTTGCTCAAATGAAAGGGTAATCATCTCAGGGTCTTTGCTCCCTAGTTCAGCAACAACCTTTTCTGGATCAAGGTCTTCCCATACCATACGTGTTTTACCGTCCTCATATTTAAGTCGTCTTACGTATGATGCTTCATGTTCTTCTGTTCGTCCAGATGAAATGACAGTGGGCTTCATATTATGATAAGCTTCAATAACCGCACTGGCGGCTTTGGTTAAATAGTCTCTTGCTTCTGGCGCATCCAAGTCAGATTTTGGTCCGCTATGTGTGTGTGTAGCGTGTATCATTATGTTTTCAGGCTTAATTTCAGTCTGCGAGGATATGTGCTCTCTCATCATATCAACAGCTTCTTTTCCAAGTTTGAGAATATCCACAGAAAGGATGGCTGCTTTTTCGCCTTTGGAATCAGATGCAACAATAGCCCTTGCATAAAGCGGATCATGAACTCCGCGCGATGCATAATCATCACCTCTATAATTTCCCACAAGGTCAAGCCCTATTGAAGGAGTGTAATCCACTTCTGCTATTCCTATAGATATAGAACTGTCTTGTGCTTTTTGTGCTGATTGAGAGCAGGATAATAAGGAAATAAGTAATAACATAGCAAAGCTTAGTTTTGCGTAACTGTTTGTAATAAACGAAAGTTTTTTGAATTTGAGGTATAACATATTTATCTAAGTTTAAATGGTTGATCGTATTTTGTAATTAAATTCGCTAGAGTATCTATTTTTCAAAGGTAATATAATTAAAGAAAATTGTAGGCATCCATAAATTATTTTTTAAATATATAATTAGTCTATAAGTTTTTGATTATTAAATGCTGATGCATATTTTGGGTTAAACAGGAATCAAATACGCAGACATAATATGGCTGCCTAGTCCTAGCAACACAAATATATGAAAGATGGTATGCACAAACTCTCTCTTTGCCAATGCATACACAAACGACCCAATAATATAGAACACACCACCTGCTGCCAACCAATATAAAACAGGGAGACAATCATTTTCTATAGCGACTCTAATAGTTGGTTTAATGGCAATAATTACAGTCATTCCCATCAAAACATATGATGCAGTTTTTAAGTGACTGGTTTTTTTCATGGGTCTGAAGTTAAATCCAATTCCAATAAACGCAATCAACCAAATTAAAATGAAAAGTGACCACCCCCACATTCCTTCTTGGCGTAATAATATTATAGAGAATGGTGAGTAACTGGCTGCAATTAAAACATAGATGCTTGCATGATCGAAATGGCGGAGCATGGCTTTTGTTTTGGGTTGCTGCACATAATGGTATATAGTGGATGATAACATGCACACCAACATGCCAAATCCAAATATAGAATGGGCTAAAATTGCCCAATTATTTCCTGCAGCTGCTGCTTTCGTTATTAAAACAACTGTTCCAACTATAGCCATTACTACTCCAAAAGCATGGCTATAGTAATTTGCTTTTTCTTCTCGGTCACTGTAAAACTTAAGTTGTTCCATTTAATAAAAATATAAAAGCTGCTCGAAGCATAATATCAGACACTTCAAACAGCTTCATATTAATAACAATATTTTGTTTAAATATGTTTTATAAGCTTCTTCTAAGTCAGACTTGATATCATCAATGTGTTCACTTCCCAAAGATAAGCGTAATAAATTGAGAAATACACCTGAAGCAATTTTTTTATTGTCGCTCAACTGCGAATGTGTGGTGCTGAAAGGATGAACAATCAAAGTTTTAGCATCTCCCACATTTGCCAAATGGCTGCTAAGTGATAAACTGTCAATTAGTTTAGCCGCTTGTTATTCACTAACTTTTACAAAGGAAGACAGAACTTCGCCAAATCCATCATTCTTCAAGTGTTTTTTTTGCTAAAGTATGATATTTGCTACTTTCTAACCTAGGATAATTTACTTTTTCTACTTTCGGATGCTTTTCTAGCCATTGCGTAATCTCTAACATGTTTTAGTTACTTATAGCATTCGGTTCTTGCCCGGCATGTACTTGCAATGTGTCGAAATGATGTTTTTTCATACTTAAATAAATAAATTAGTCGTAATTGTAAAATAGAATAATGAAATAGACACTTTTTGTCTCATTTTACTATTAAAAGTTCAACATGTAACCCATTTGTTAGGTGAATGTTCTTTATTTGCACATTTTTAGCATTCTTTTTTTGTATAAAATGAATTGTTTTGTCGTCTTATTTGCAATAAATTGTAAATACATAAATCATACTAACTAGTAGAGCCTATCAGTCTTTCAATGGATATTTAGTTTTTGGTGTTTTTCGTTTTGTTTTTATATTCTTGAATTAAATGTGACTTATAAGTTTTTTAATTCAACAAAAAAATCGGATATTTGCGTTCCATTAGTAGTAATTTTAAACAATTTTAAAATCCTGATAAAAAAATGAATCTATTTTATTTAGTTCCGATTGCATCTCTAGTTGCTTTGTTCTTTGCATATTACTTTTTCAGAAGTATGATGAAAGAGAGCGAAGGCACAGATCAGATGAAGAAAATTGCACTTTATGTGCGCGAAGGAGCCATGTCTTATCTCAAACAACAATACAAAGTTGTAACCATTGTGTTTATTGTAATAGCACTTCTTTTTGGAGTGATGGCTTATTTTAACGTTCAAAACAATTGGGTTCCGCTTGCATTTATAACTGGAGGTTTCTTCTCTGGGTTGGCTGGATTCTTTGGGATGAAAACTGCAACATATGCTTCCGCTCGAACTGCGAATGCAGCACAACAGTCGTTAAATAAAGGATTGCAGCTGGCTTTTAGGTCAGGTGCCGTAATGGGGTTGGTTGTTGTAGGTTTAGCATTATTGGATATATCTGCTTGGTATCTTATCCTTGACTATTTTGTTGACGATACAGTTGCATCACATAAACTTATAATGATAACTACCACCATGCTTACATTTGGTATGGGAGCATCTACTCAAGCCCTTTTTGCTCGTGTAGGAGGAGGTATATACACAAAAGCTGCCGATGTGGGAGCTGACTTAGTTGGTAAAGTGGAAGAAGGAATTCCCGAAGATGATCCTCGCAACCCTGCAACCATTGCAGACAATGTTGGTGATAATGTTGGTGACGTTGCCGGAATGGGTGCTGACCTTTACGAATCGTATTGTGGTTCTATTTTAGCAACTGCAGCATTGGGCGCTTCAGCCTTTGCAATAAATCCTATTATGCAGAAAAATGCGGTGTTTGCACCCATGATTATTGCTGCAGTGGGTGTATTCTTATCTATATTGGGTATATATTTGGTGAAAACCAAAGATGATGCTGATATGAAGCAGCTGATGAGTGCACTTAACAGAGGTGTAAATACAAGTGCTTTTCTCATTGCAATTAGCACTTTCGGTATATTGTATGTATTAGGTTTTGTAAACTGGATAGGTTTGTCTTTTTCAGTTATCTCTGGATTGTTAGCCGGAATAGTTATAGGGCAAGGAACAGAATATTATACTTCTCACTCTTTTAAACCGACAATTAATATTGCAAAAAGTGGTAAAACAGGACCAGGAACACTTATTATTGCTGGAATTGGTACAGGTTTAATATCTACATTTATACCAGTGTTATCAATTGCGTTTGCTATCATGCTTTCTTATTTGTCAGCCATCAATTTTGATATACAGAATATGGTGAGTGGTGCAAACTTGAGTATGGGATTATATGGTATAGGTATTGCAGCTGTTGGTATGCTTTCCACATTAGGAATTACATTGGCAACCGATGCTTATGGACCAATTGCTGATAATGCAGGAGGAAATGCCGAAATGAGCGGTTTAGGACCAGAGGTAAGAGAACGCACCGATGCCCTTGACTCATTAGGTAACACCACTGCAGCTACTGGTAAGGGCTTTGCCATTGGTTCAGCCGCATTAACTGGGCTTGCCTTATTAGCTTCTTACATCGAAGAGATTAAGATAGGATTAATGAGATTGGGACAAGAGGTGCTGGTATTTGCTAATGGAGATACTTTGAATACATCTGAAGCAAACTTTGCTGATTTCATGAACTACTACCAAGTAACACTGATGAATCCAAAAGTTATTGTTGGAATCTTTATTGGT
>JAQVZQ010000024.1 GCA_028708095.1 Dysgonamonadaceae bacterium | reverse complement strand
TTATCATCTATAATAGTATAAGAGTTATTACCAGTGATGGGGTCTACAGTGTCTCTTGTGGTAATTAAGACCATAGACACACCAACAAGACTACCCATTCGGAATTTCTCTTTTTGAATATACTCAAACCCCACTTGAGGACCGAAGAAAAACCATCCCTCTTTATTGGTTTGTTTAATTGTTGTTGTAATCCAATCATAAGGAGGATTTGGGTTCATAAAACCACCAGTTTTTGTGCCTGACACATTTTCATGGTCGTATACTAAGTTAACTCCAATTTTTAGTCGAGGTTTCAGATATCGGTTGTAGTCAATCATAAATGCTCCTGTATAGTTGGCGCTGAGACCATCAAGGTCTCTTCCCCAATTGTCTATTCGAAGGAGCGACACTGGAGAATACATTACCTTCACTTCATTCTTTTGAGCGAAAATAGATATAGATAAAAAGCTGAACAACAGTAGGGTGATCCATTTTTGCATTATCATAACTCCTGAGTTTTTGTAAGATTGTTGTTAAAGGTTATTTTACGCTATAAAGATAAAGTGTTTTCTGATATAAAAATGAAAAGATGCAAATTATTTCATGTGGTAGAGTTCGTCGTCGACGGATGCGGTATTATTTTATTTCGTCTGTAGTGGGTTTGTAGTTGGTATTGTGTCATCACTGGTCTGGGATTGATGATTGTTATAGTCGTTGTGATGGTTGTTGAGGTAGAGAAAATTCATGAATTTTCTCTACTGCGTGCTCAACACCACCATCATCCTTCAATTCAATCAATAATTCCATGGGCATGGTATTGGTTCATTCTAATTGTTACATTTTTCACAGTTTCACCATATTCTGACAATACCATTTCATTGTTTTTGATATATCCCAAAATAGATTCAAGCTTTTCCACACAAATGGTAATAAAATAATAACCTTTCGCAGAATAATGCCAATATCGTAATCGGTTCGATTCGACTCTTCTGTTTTTAAATTTAAGTATTGATCGTTTGGTTTGTCTATTGACTGAAACTCAATTCCCGTTCCTTATCACATGTATATTTTATTAGTTTTAGTCGTTTTATTGAATGATGGAACGATCAATTTATAAATTATTTCTATAATCATCACAACGCTCATAAACAGTATGATGACTCCGATGTATGGCATCACATCTTCGCTCTTCTCGATAAATATTAAATATAATGAAACTATAATTGTGAGTGCGATAATAAATGTTTGATAACTAATTATCTTGCTCTTGAGTTTTATGTTTTTTTCTTCAATAAGTTGCTCTGATAATAGACTGTTTTTCATATTTTCTACCTGATTCTTTTCAAAAAAAGGAGTCTCTCTTTTACTCTACCCGATTCTTTATAAGAAATTATAAGCCATCTATAATATAGTTTTCTTTTAATTTTCATTTCGGTTACGCTCTCTATTTTAATTAATGAGGAGTTAGAGGTGAAAAGTAATATTTTAATATCTTTTATCAATAAAAAGAATGCAAAAGCCCCTGTATAAATTGCTATTTCTGGCATTTTAGTAATATAAAAATAAACGGTGAAAGCAGTGAAAATAGGAACAAATAATAAATACAAAGTTAATGACTTAAATGTATTATTAACAAATTTACTATAATCTTCAAATAAATCTTTTATTTCGGGACCATTGCTAATAACCAATTTGTCTTCAAAAATATGCAAGTATTCATTTTTGGTCTTAATTGTTGCTTTTAATGTGTCTTCGGTCCAATTAAGTAGCTCGGCAGGTGTGGTTTCTAAGGCTGTAGCGATCCTTTTAAGGGTGTCACCAGTAGGTTCTGTCTCATTGTTTTCAACCCTTTGAATTGTTCTCAAAGATAATCCATCTATTTTAGCCAATCCTTCTTGAGATAAGCCTTTGGTTTTTCTTAACTCTTTAACTTTTTACGCCAAACTTTTAGTTTCCATCTTTTCATTCCTTTATTGACAAAGATACATTACATCAACCATGTTTCATGCAATACTTTTATGTCTTCTTTACGTCATTGGCCTGTTTGTTTAGAAAAAGACCTTTCGAAGCCTATCCCGATAGAATAATAACGCGCGACAATGAGAGCGACAACTATTCACCCTCCTTGGTTTTCAATTTGGCTACATCACTCACTTTATCGTTCTCCAAGTGGCAAGTTGCTGTACCCATGTATGTATGGGCATCCTCTGTTACATTCTCACGGATGTATCTTAGCGTTCACTATCTATCTGATCTGTTGGGTGGAATAATTATGGGGAAGGTTCTTCGTATCTTACATTTAAGGATAATGAGTGATTGAAGGATAGGACGAAAGTCCTTTGGGGGGTATCTCAGGTGAATATTGCGTATGCAGGGTTTGCTGATTCGGGTTATAGATATTAAGTGTCAACTAAAGCTTTTTTGAATACTTTTATTGTTTATTGATTTCATTTCTCATGATGGTTCAATAACGCCACACTAATAAGTACACAAATCATAGAAAATATTCCCAAGTAACTACCTGCATTATTTGGCAAACTCAGATTGCTATAATCAATTACAGTCAGTTGTCCTATTATTAAAGCAATTGCAAATAAAATCAATCCTCTATTAAACCTTTTCATGTCATTTTATTATTGTGATACTCATTATTCCACTATTTGCTAACTTTGTAATTACTTGTGCTCGAATATTTTTTTTGTTATAAATCCATTAAAAGATGATGAAAAGGTTCAACTCATCTGCTTTTCCATTAATAACACATTAAGATAATGCGCCCCCACTGTTTTAGTTTTCTTGCGAGTTGCAGAACTGGCAGGTATTTGCTTCATTAAAATTAAAGCTATTTTGAAATATGCACCCGAATTATAGGCTCTCCCATCATAACCTTCAGTAAACATCTTTTTTATTGCTGCAAATACGCTATAGGCTATTGCTTTTGGAAAAGCGTAGTTGATGTTGGCCAACTCGCTCAAGAAATAGACATACTCAGCATGCAAGAATGCTTTATTACTTACTCTTCTGCTTTGTCTGTCATGTGTGGCAAAGGCATTGGGGAGGTAACCAACTTTGTAGCCATGAAAAGTGGCACGCAGAATATAGTTTCTGTCTTCTCCATAATGATAGAACAATGGGCAGAATCCTCCAATCTCTTTTACTGTTTTTATTGGCAATAACCAGAAAGCTGCGTTTACAAAAGGTAACTCAACCAATTGTGTGGATGATTGTGGAAGTTGTTCAATGCTTTCTTTCTTCGAGTAGTCGGCAAAACCATGATCAAGCGATGTGCCATCGGATGAGAGATGGACGGGGGAGATGATTCCAAAATTAGGGCTTGTCTCTGATGCAACAATCAACTTCTCTAGCATATCTTTTTCAATCCATGTATCTTGATTCAAAAGGAAAGCATAATCGAAGTTATTTTGTAAGGCATAAGTAAGACCTACATTGTTGGCTTTACCAAAGCCAAGATTCTCTTTGTTTTGAATCAATATCACCTGTGGATAATTTTTCTGTATTCTCTCTACTGTGTTGTCACTGGAGTTATTGTCAATAACAAGTACGGTGTTTGGAATGGTTGAGGTAAATACCGATGGGAGGCATTTATCAATCCATGGTTCAAAATTGTAAGAAACAATGATTATACAAACTTTTCTATTTTGCATAGTTGTTGTTTTTAAGTCTTTTTGAAGCGACATATTGTTTAATTTCTGTCGTCATTTCTAAGTTGAATACTCGACACAAAATCAAATAAACAATTCCCATTACTGCCATCCCAGTGAGCATACTCCAAATGTCATTTGGTATTTGCGATGAGGCAAAATAGGCAGCCAACACCGCTACAAGTGAGAGGGATATATAGGGTATGGCATCTTTGATGAAATTCCAAAGGCAGTAGGCAATCAGTTTTTTTGATAAGAACAACGATATAATCAATGTGATATACATATACACGACCCAACTCACGGCAAGCCCTGTGATGCCTTGTTTGAAAAATGCGATGATAAGAATAATAAGAATAATGCGCTTGACAATCTCTACACCTAAGAAGAAGTCGGATCTTTCTTTGGCAATAAATAGCTCGTTGAGTATAAATGTAAAAGGCGACATTGCACCTCCCAAACAAAGAATTTGAAAATAGAGGACAGAGGGTAACCACTTTTCACCAAATACATTAACGAAAAGAGGTTCAGCAATTAATATTAATATAAAAGCAATGGGGAACGATAAGAATGACATCGTTTTCATTAGTTTTGATACCACTCGGTGCAATCGTTTGGTTTGATCGTTTATTTCTGATAGAACGAGCATGGATACAGAGCGAAATGTATCTGATAGAACTGAAAATGGCGTGTCTTGATATTTGTATGCTTGTGTATAAAATCCAACTTGTTGCATGGGGTAAAACATGGCAATTATACTGGGATATATGTTGTTGAAGATAGCGCCTATTGCTCCTGAAGCCAATAGTTTATTGCTGAATGCAAAGAATGTTTTCAGTTTTGACATGCTGAAAACCCATTCGGGTCGCCAGCTAGAGTAAAGCCATAAAAACAGACTTCTGAAAAATGAGTAAACAACATTTTGAGCAACTAGTGACCACACACCAAATCCTTTCCAAGCCATGATAAGTGCAATGGTTGTTGAGATGACAAGTGCAGTAGTATTTGCTTTAGTCTGGGTTTTGAAATCGGAAGCTTTGGTAAATATTACTGTTTGTATCAAACTAAACCCATTGAAAAGTAGCGAAAGGAAAAGCACCCTTGAAACAGGAATGAGTAGTGGTTCATGAAATAACAGTGCAATGAAAGGTGCCGAAAGAAAGAGGGCTACATATAGAAACAGGCTTATGACAAGATTGAAGTAAAAAACTGTGCTATATTCTAACGCGCTAATTTGTTTATGATTAAGTAGTGCACGACCAAATCCACTGTCTATCAGGAGAGATGAAATTGCTGTGAAAATGAGCAGCGAACCCATAATTCCATATGCAGAAATATCCAACAGACGCATTAGAAACACGCTGCTAATCAGAAATATCACTTTCTGACCAAACTTATCGAGAAAACTCCAAAAAAGAGCAGTGACAGTTCTTTTCTTTAGTGTTGTATCGGACATTTGAAGCTGTTTCTAATTTATATCAATGCAAAAATACGATATCTTTCCATCTTTTTATATTATAGAAAGGATATTCTAGGAATTGATCTAACAAGTTCCAATATTTTTGTATAAGTTTGGGGGTGATAAATGAGGTTTGTGGTTTGAGATATTGTGTGTGTTGGCAGTCCCATATCACTCACTTACGGCTTGTTACTTACTACTTACCACTTTATTCTATGACAACATCCGATAAAATAAAACAATATGCACTCTCGCTAGGCTTTGATGTCTGCGGAATTTGTTGTGCCGAATCTTCTGGTGAGGAAGACAATCTAAGGGAGTGGCTACGGTTGAACTATCAGGGCGATATGTCTTATTTGGAAAGAAATATTGAGAAACGCGATGACCCTCGATTGCTAGTCCCTGGAGCTAAATCAATTATATCTGTAGCTTTAAACTATTATCCAAATGAAAAGCGCAATCCCAATTTGCCAGGCTTTGCCTACTATGCTTATGGCAAAGACTATCACTTTGTGGTGAAGGATAAACTGAAGCAATTACTTGCATACATACAAACTATCTTTCCAGAAACAGAAGGTCGATTCTTTTGTGATTCTGCTCCTGTTTTGGAACGCTATTGGGCTGCAAAAGCAGGTTTGGGATTTATTGGAAAGAACACATTGCTCATTATTCCTGGCAAGGGATCATTCTTTTTTCTGGGTGAATTAATTGTCAATCAAGAGCTAGATTATGACGAACCCATAGATTTGTCTTGTGGTAGTTGCATGCGCTGCTTAGAGGTTTGCCCCACAGGTGCCATCGAACAACCCAATTTAGTAAATGCAACCCGATGTATCTCTTACCAAACTATTGAGAAGAAAGATGAACAAGACGAAGATGTTGATACAGGCAATTGGGTATTTGGTTGCGATGTGTGTCAATTGGTGTGTCCATGGAATAGGTTTTCAAAACCACACAATACGCCCGAGTTTATTCCAACTCCTGAGTTTCTTTCATTAGATTTGGAGACACTGCAAACGATGAATCAAGAAGAATTCAGTACTTTGTTCTTAAAGTCCGCAGTGAAACGGGCGAAATTGGTGGGGATGGAGAGGAATGTGAGAAAGCTTATTCAGTATCGGGATAAATGACAAAAGCTGTGCAAGGTAGCTCCTAAGCGATAATAGTTGCTTATAGGTAATTGTTTAACTATATTTGTCATAGTTCTATGAGTTGACCTTCATTTTTCGAACATTTTTCGAATAAAAACAAACGTAATGATCAAACTAAGTAAAAAACAAGAGATTTATATTCAAATTGGCATAATATCTCTTTTTTTGATTCTATTGATTCCTTTAGGCAACAATGAAACTGTAATCAATCTTCTGTTTCCAAAATCAACTATTAGACCAAATTCAATTACAGGGATATTCTTCGTGATATTTGTGTTTGCTGTTTATTCTTTTCTTAGACTAAGAAAGAATTTAAAGCAAATGGACTCTAAGTGGAGATATTTATTATACTTCATTGTAATAGTCTGGATTGCAGGCGACCTAAAAGCGACAATTGGAGAACAAATAATGAGTTTTAGAAATGGTCTTAGTGCAATTGAGTTTCAATTTGACAATAGTGAAATTCAATATCGAAAAGATTCGCTTGGAGTGTTGCATGGAGAAGGCCATTTGTTTTTTAGAAACTTCAGTTCAGATACGGTAGTGTTTAAAGGTGTCTTGCATAGTGAGAACTTTGGCTTACTACTGTACAATGATAGTATTACTGATATTTTAGTTCCAGTTGTAGGCTCTTTCGATAAAGAGATGAAAATTCCGCCAAAGACAATTAGAGGATATCCGATTAGATTTAGCAAAGAGCTTGCATCAAACGCTTTGAATCATTCCACCTACAATGGGAGAATAAATAAAATAAGACGATTTACTATTTACTCTGACAAAGACAAATGGGTTTTTATTGATTGAAAAATGAGAGCTTTTGAAATAGTCATATATAATTCGGTTTTCAATTGATATTCACTACTATCATTCTAGTCCACTCGCATAGATTCCCTTCACAAACACAATACAACATCTTCGCTAGCGCAAGTCCAATGTCATTAAGTTAAGAGTTAAGCATCTCATTAATAGAATTTTTTTCCTCAAATTGATAATTTCACTTGTCGTACAAAGCGAAACATTTTGGACTTACATGACGAACCGTGTGGTATGCAATATGAGATATGGGATTAGGGCTAGAAGCCCGATATAATTCAGCTCAGGCTGCAAGGCCTGGGTATCAGTTAGATACTGTATTGTGAGGCCTGCAAGGCTGGCATAAAAAAGATATATGATCACTCATTCCGTTTATAGCGATTGGGGTAGAATCGTTTTGTTTGATGACTGAGCCAATGTATGCATATAATTCATTTCTATCTTCTTTTCTTATTTGTTTGAAAGTAGTTTTTTATGCGAAATATTATATGAATGTATAGTTTGGATAATGATTGTGCCATATTATTAAAATTCTAAAGTTGTAACAGTTTATAACCAAAGATACAATATATAATGATAATGAGGATGGAGTGTCCCACAAATTTATACCAGCCTTACAGGCCTCTGTGCACATAACTAATCACAATACCCAAGGCTTCACCTTGGGCTGAATTATGCCAGCCTTACGAGGCTTTAAATGCAAACAGCAAAAGTAATCTCGGTGGGAAACATCAGAAAAACATTATAAAAAGGCTTAACTTAATGACATTGAGCGCAAGTCTCTGACTTGTGCTTTATTAAATAGTGCAAGTCTAAGGCATAGGGAACCTACCAGCTATAAATTAAAAATTGCAATGCTATTCATCCTCAAAACTTTCTTTTTCTAGTTTGCCGTTTTATAGCTATTTTTGTATAATCAATCTTTGCACGATTAGAAGCAAGTAATACTGCGCATAATGGGCACAGGTCAGAGACCTTCGCCAGCAAGGGTCAAGAAGGCTGAAATTAATTTATAATAATTCTATGGAAGAAGATTTCGATTTTCACGAAAACAAACATCTACAAGATAACGAACAAGAGTTTGAGAACTCTTTGCGACCCTTATCTTTTGCTGGCTTTAGCGGACAAAGTAAGGTTGTTGAGAATCTTCAGATATTTGTGAGTGCTGCGCGCATGCGTGGAGAGTCGTTAGATCATGTTCTTTTGCATGGGCCTCCAGGTTTGGGCAAAACTACATTGTCTAATATCATATCCAATGAACTCAGTGTTGGCTTTAAGGTAACTTCAGGACCTGTGTTAGATAAGCCAGGCGACTTGGCTGGATTGCTCACTTCATTGGAGGTGAATGATGTGTTGTTTATTGACGAAATTCACCGACTTTCTCCCATTGTTGAAGAGTACCTCTATAGTGCCATGGAGGATTATCGTATCGATATAATGATTGATAAAGGGCCCAGTGCGCGATCCATTCAAATTGATTTAAATCCTTTCACACTTATTGGTGCTACTACTCGAAGTGGTTTGTTGACGAGTCCTTTGCGTGCTCGCTTTGGTATTAATATGCACTTGGAGTATTATGATGTTGAAACCTTAAAGGGCATTGTGTTGCGTTCGGCTTCCATCTTGCAGGTTGAGTGCAAAAAAGATGCCGCAATGGAAATTGCGACCCGTAGTAGGGGAACGCCTCGTGTTGCTAATGCTTTGTTGCGTCGCGTTCGTGACTTTGCTCAAGTAAAAGGCACAGGTAAGATTGATAAAGATATTTCAACATATGCGTTAGAGGCGTTAAATATAGATCGTTTTGGATTGGATGAGATAGATAATAAGATTCTCATTACTATTATCGATAAGTTTCGTGGAGGTCCTGTTGGCCTCACAACTATTGCTACAGCAATAGGTGACGACCCTGGAACTATTGAAGAAGTGTATGAGCCTTTCTTAATAAAAGAAGGATTCTTGAAACGCACTCCTCGTGGTCGTGAAGCTACTGAGTTGGCTTATGAGCATTTGGGACGAAAGCGCCAAGAAGATCAGGCAATGCTTTTTTAAAACGAAAGTGCATAGTCCCTAATTATATTTTTGTCATTTCACCTTCTCTAGTTATTGTCGGAAGAAGGGGATATATCCATTTTAATCATTGTTCTGTAATTAGTATAATGTTTGTACATTAAATTGTTCATCCAAAACAAACGAGGTTGAATCGAAGGTGGGCTATTTCTAACTATAAATGGGCGTACATTATCTAACACTGAATTTTGTGTAATAGCTGTTTCGTTCCATTTCACTCCATCATTGCTTAGTTCTGCACGGATAATTTCGAAACGGTCTTGGATAGGTTTTGAATAATAGACTAATCCAATTGATTTGTCGTCCAAAACTATACCTCCAGAATAGTGTGGTTCTCGATTCATTACCTCTTTATTTCTTTTTTCACGTAGAAAATCTTGACCAGCATTACTTACAAAAGTATGTTTCCACTCTTTTTCGTTCCAAGCCGCATAATAATAAGTATGCGTTGTCTCATCTTTTAGGCGTGTATACACAATTCGAGGAAATCCTTCTTCATCTAATTTTAAATCCCAAATCCAAGAACGAACTTTTGTTTCATTTGCATCGTAAGCCTTGTGAATTAAATTTTGATCGAATGGAAGATTATTAATTGTAGCTAGAAGTTTGCCATCAGTCTGATAGAATGCGCTCTCCTTATAATAAAACACATAGATAGAGTTTAAGGGTTCATCACGTGGGTGACCATCGGTAATGGCAAACCAAATAGTGCTTTTGCCATCGCTCAACACTTTAGTATAGGGACGATTACTAATAGGAGCATTAGGTACACTAACAATAGTTTGTGGTTTGCTCCAAGTGTCGCCTAAATCATCAGAGTATATATAGGATGGTTTCCAATCGTAACCTCCACGTGAAAACAAATATAAACGGTTGTTTTCCTCCGAAAGTAGTACAGGATTGGTATAGCAGAGTCTTTTGCCCATATCTAAAGTTTTCACCTCTTCCCATTGTGTAATATCTTCAGAATGGAGTGTTTTTGTGTAATAGAATCCTCCATTGTGGCCAGTATAGAAAATCATGAGACGTCCATCAGGTAAAAAGAGAAGTGAGGGATTTACATGATCATCCGATTGGAAACGTGCTGTTATAACTCTTTCTATTGTTTCGCCCGATGTGTGATCGTAGTATCCCACTTTAATATCACCCTCTGAAGATACTGCACCCACATAGGTGCGCTCGTGCTTGTCTTTGTAATAGACAGCCCGTGGATCTGAAAACCAACACCATGAACCGTCGTCTGTAAACGTTTTATAGTTGTTACCAGGGATGGCTGCCTGTTGTGAATAAGCGATTTGTGTTATAAAAAGCAGCGTAAATATGAGTGTGTGAACTAAATAAAGTTGTTTCATATAACAATATATAAAAATGAGCTTTTAGCTTTAATCATAATTCTACAAATCGTTAAGATAAACACCTTTTTAAATACTGAAAATAGCTGGTTTTTAAGTTTAGACAAAAGAGTTGATGATTCAGAAAAGAAAATGAAAAAACATTTGGTACGTAAACATTTAAATAAGTCATAGACATTTAAGATAATGATGTTATACAATTGAAGCTAATTCTAAGGCACTAGTTGTAAAAAACATATTATCTATAACGCAACCAATTTATCTGCCAATTTTAAGTTCTAAATGTACTTCTTATAATTTGCTGAAAATCATTTCCATTCTCATTTTATCATGTGTTTTAAAAATTGTTGTGGCTGAAGGTGTCATTTGATTGTAGATGGCAGTAACAGTTGTTTGATTACTGATGTTCGAGATATTCATAGAAATTGGCACAAGAACATAAGTGAGGTCTTTAACCTTACCATCATTTTCTTTCTTGTAATGATTAATCATTGCAGATAGATTTCCAAAGTTATAGCTATAAGTCGTTCCATCCAATTGAGCATAGAAGCTGGTAACATTATCAGGGACTTTCCTTTTTTCGAAAAATTCCTTCAAATCATCCTTATTAACCAATAACATATACGGTGAGGGTCTTAATTTGAATTTCAGATTTGAATTTTTTTCTGGCAATGTTGTTAGCGTTAACTTAGCCAAGTTCAATGCTTGATTGTTTAGTTTGTCTGCTTTCTCTGAAAAAGGGAAAACAATCTCGGTATAAACTCCTGCTGGACTTTTGACAAATACATATTCATCGTTTTCCTCAAGTAATTTATCGTTATTGCTTTTAATTTGATTTATCTGCGTTACTTCAGGGGTTGTGTTCAATGTCAAACTCCCTGCTCGAATTGTGTCTGTTTTTGTGGAAGAACCTTTTACATCTAAGTAGTGGAAATGGATAAATAAATATGTGTGGTCGACTGTCACAATAGTTCCTGAGCCAAACTCTGTTGTTACATACAATCCTTTGAAGTACTTCTTAAAAGTGTCAGTATCTAAGTTTTTTACTGTGTCTGTTACATTAAGTATTTTTTCACCAATCGATTTTGGAAGTTTGGCAATTGCACGGTGATAATACTCTGGATCTTCACGCTCAGATACTGGGACTTCAATATTTGCAGCAGAAAAAATTGATTTCCCAATTGGAGATGACATATCCACATATTCAGTTGGATCAAAATTAGTGTAGTGACTAGAAATTGGTAAACTCTTATTAATTTCATAAACCGATAGCTCAATGGGAGCTAATGAATCACCTTGCCATGTATCATAAAAAACCCCCACTTCCACAGAGTCAATTATTGCGCCCTTAGGGAATTGTGCTCCTTCTGGATAATAAAACTCACCAACATAGTCTGATTTTATTGAGCCAAAAAGAGGATCTTTATACTCGCCTAATACTGGACTCTTTGTTTTGGCAAACATTCCGTCTGGCAATAAAGAGTCAACAGAAATTGTTCTGGCTTTTAAGAAAAGTGTATCGGTTCCTACAGTAATTCTGTCTGATTCGGGCTGAATAGTGAAACCGAGATTTTTTAATGAATCATCGCACGAATAAATTAATGCGATAAGTACTAAAATAAAAATGCTGTATGGTTTTATTTGCTTCATTAGATGTCGAAAAATGTTTAACGCACAAATATCAGAAAAAAACCTTGTAAAAGGGTATTTTTACAAGGCTTTCTTTATTATTTTAAAGTTATTTGTATTACTATGTGTAATTTAAATCAGGGAACTCACTGTTCTGAGCCTGTCAGGCATCGATCTTGTCGTAAAATTCATCCATGTGATCAACATAAGTCTCAAAGTCAGCTTCAATAGGAAGGAATTCTTTCTTTTGTTCTTTTATGTAATTCAGCAATTCATCCGATACATTCTCGTCTCCTTGAATAACTCCATCTGAGTAGTCAATGGCCATTTTAGAGAGTGTGTTAAAATCCATTGTTCCACGTTCTCTCAATCTTTCGATTACGCCATCATCAATCCCTTCAAATTTTAATTTATGAGCAAAATTATCTCTGAAAGGCTTCTCAAATGAATCATCATACAATGAGTATATAACCTTTGTATTTTTAAAGTTTGGATCATCAGCATAGCCTTTCTTAATGAAAAGAGGTGCCAATGCTGACATCCACCCATGACAATGAATTATATCGGGAACCCATCTTAGCTTTTTGACAGTCTCCATAGCACCTCTGATGAAAAATATGCTGCGTTCGTCATTATCTTCATATTCCACACCATCCTTATCAACAGTAGTTTCACGATTTTGGAAAAAATCTTCGTTGTCAATAAAGTAAACCTGCATGCGTGCAGCTTGTATAGAAGCAACTTTAATAATAAGAGAATGATCTGTATCATCAATAATCAGATTCATACCTGAGAGACGAATTACTTCGTGCAATTGATTTCTTCTTTCATTTATACTTCCGTACTTCGGCATAAAAGTGCGTATTTCACGCCCTTTTTCTTGTATTAGTTGTGGAAGATTTCGGCAAGTTGTAGATTGTTGTGTTTCGGGTAAATACGGACAAATTTCTTGAGTAATAAAAAGTATTTTTTTTGGATTCATTTTATATAGTATATGTAGTTTGCTTGCAAAGATAATAAAAAAAAACTTGATAACGTCAAAATATTTCGCTACCTATTTTCTTTTTTGCTGATATTTAGCATATTATAAGATATGTCAGAGGTGGAAGCTCTTTTGTTTGAAAACTTCTTTTAAAGATAGTTGTTGTTAGATTTCCGTATTTCTTGAACTTTTAGTTGATTTGCACTAAAATTGCCCACTTCGCACCAATGTATAGTAACAAACATATTATAAAGATAAGTTATCCGATTTTTTTGAGTCTTCTCGCTCAAAATATTATTCAGGTAATTGACACTGCTTTTCTTGGACGTGTTGGTGAAGTTGAATTGGGTGCTTCAGCTTTGGCTGGAATTTTTTATATTGGGATATTTACACTTGGGTTTGGCTACAGTATGGGTAGTCAAATTCTGATTGGTAGACGCAACGGTGAGAAGAATTATCATGAAATTAGTGATATTGTTGTTCAGGGTGTACTGGTGTTAATACCTGCAGCAATTATATTAATACCGATAATGGGCTATATCTCTGAGTCGTGGTTGCCATTGTTGTTCGAATCTAAAGAAATCACTGCTGCCGTAAATGACTATCTCGACATTCGATTTTATGGACTCGTCTTTGCTTTTGTAAATTCAATGTTTCGAGCATTTTATATTGGTATTGCTGGAACTAAAATACTATCCCTTAATGCTGTGGTGATGGCATTGACCAATGTGCTGTTTGACTACTTGCTTATATTTGGGAACTTTGGATTTCCTGAAATGGGAATTGCAGGAGCAGCCTTAGCTTCGGTTATTTCTGAGTTTGTCTCTACCCTCTTCTTTATTATATTCACATGGCGCACAGTTGATTTAGATAAATATGGATTTAAAAAGATAAAGATTCATTTGGCAGTTGTGAAGCAAGTGTTGAGTATCTCAGTATTTATGATGATTCAATACTTGCTTTCCATTTTTGTTTGGATGCTTTTCTTTGTTTTCATAGAAAAACTTGGAGAACGCCCACTTGCCATTTCCAATATTGTGCGTAGCTTCTATACTATTCTTATTTTGCCTGCTCAAGCACTTAGTTCTTCTACCAATACTATGGTAAGTAATACAATTGGAGCGGGTCGTCATCACGAGGTGTTAAAGTTGTTGGGGCGTATAAGTAAGATAAGTATTAGTATAACAGGTGTAATTATGGTATTAGTCTCTTTATTTCCGAGGGTGCTCATTCAGATATACACCAATGATCCAATACTTATTAATGAGACAGTTCCACCTATGTATGTTCTTATCACATTGCTGCCCATATTCAGTGTTGGCTCCATCATGTTTCATGCGGTCTCGGGCACGGGTAACACTAAGACTGCATTAATCTTTGAACTTTTCACATTGACTTTTTATCTCTCTTATATGTGGTGGATAATTGTTTACTTGCAATCCTCTGTTGCGCTTTGTTGGACATCCGAACATGTTTACTGGTTCTTCTTATTACTTTCCTCTTTCTTCTATTTGAAGTTTGGTAAATGGCAGAATAAAAAGATATAGGTTTGATGGCTATGCTATGGGTTCATTTTTTTTATATTTTGTAGATATATTGGTTTATCTTTGCTTCAAATAAAAAAATATGTGCAAACTTCGAGCTTTCTTATTTCTTTTTTTCATTTCTCTGACAATTTCATCTTTTAGTCAAGAGCTTACGTGGAAACTAGGGTACAATTACTTTTTTGACAATGCGGAGTACAGTCAATCGTCTTACAGTGTTGATCAAACAATGCATGGCATGAACCTTATGCCCGAAATAGGGATAAAGTTAGATAAATCTCAAACAATATTTACAGGAGTAAACTTGTTGAAAATAGCAGGTAGTCCTTCTTTTACAGATGGAGAAGACTTTATGGCTTATTATCAATATAAGACTCCAAAAGTAATTTTCAGAGCTGGTGCATTTCCCAAAGAAGATTTATTAGATAATTATTCAACACTTTTCTTCAAAGATTCGATACGTTATTTCAAACCGATTATGCACGGTGTGTTTTTTAAAGTAAACAACGATAACAATGATTTCTTTAATGTTTGGATGGATTGGACTGGTTATGGCTCAGAGTCAATAAGAGAAAGTTTCTTTATTGGAGCTTCAGGGTTAAAAACTCGGGGTGCTTTGTTTGGAGAGCTCCAATCGTATCTTTACCATTATGCAAACACAACACCCTCCACAGAGAGTATTAATGTAAGTGAGATGTTTCAATCACATGTTTCATTGGGTATGTCGTTTTCTAATACCAGAGGATTAGATACGCTTTTATTTGCTGTTGGAGGATTGTTTGCCTTGGAACGCAACAGAGGTGTAAGTGATGATTTTGATAAGCCATTGGGGTTAACCGCACGTTTTAACGCTGAGTACAATGGTGTAGGAACCGATAACTTAGCATATTTTGGTAATAAGAGAATGATTCATTATAACAAAGATGGCGATCATCTCTATTGGGGAACGCCCTTTCTGAGAGGTAAGTCATATCTTGAGTCAAAGTGGTATGTAACATTAATTCGTTCAGCGCATACAAATGCTAAAGTGGGAGTGAATGTGCATGTCACAGAAAAACAAGTGATGTTTCAGCAAACCATTACCCTAAGTGTAAATATAAACAAACAAAGGAAACGTTATCAACAGTCAGAAAACATATTTCCATTATCGAAATTCTTTTAAAAAATGAAAAACCCAAAAGATCAGATAGAACAACTCAGAAGTCAACTTCACGAGCACAATCACAATTACTACATACTTTCAGAACCTACAATCTCAGATTTTGAGTTTGATTCACTGATGCAGCAATTGATTGATTTAGAAAATCAATACCCAGAATATAATGATGTCAACTCTCCATCAAAACGGGTAGGTAGTGACATAAATGCTAGCTTTCAGCAAGTTGAGCATAGCTACCCTATGTTGTCATTACAGAACACTTACTCGCACGAAGAGGTAAGTGAGTTTTATAACCGTGTGAAAAGAGCATTGAATGAAGACTTCGAGATAGTTTGTGAATTGAAATTTGATGGCACTTCTATTTCGCTCATCTATGAAAATGGACGATTGACAAGAGCAATTACCCGAGGAGATGGTAAAGAAGGCGATGACGTTACCGACAATGTGCGTACTATTAGTAGTGTTCCCTTGTTGTTGAGAGGAGACAATGTTCCAGAACACATTGTGTTTCGAGGCGAGATACTTTTACCATGGAGTGTATTTAAGCAACTCAATAAAGAGCGAGAGCAGCAAAACGAACCTCCTTTTGCCAATCCACGAAATGCGGCATCGGGTACTTTAAAACAATTGAACCCAAAAATAGTGGCTTCTCGTAAATTGGATTCATACATCTATTTTATGTTAGGAGATGTGTTGCCAACAGGTAGTCACTTCGAAAACCTTAAAGTTGCAAGTAAATGGGGATTAAAAGTTTCAAAAGCTAATAAAAAATGCACGTCACTGCAGGAGGTATATGAGTTTTTAGCCCATTGGGATGTAGAAAGAGAGAATCTTCCAGTTGCAACTGATGGCGTTGTTCTAAAAGTAGACTCTTTGCAGCAACAAAGAAACTTAGGTTTCACTTCTAAATTCCCACGTTGGGCTATTGCATATAAGTTTAGTGCGGAGCAGGCTATTACAAAATTGGAGTCTGTAACTTATCAAGTGGGTCGAACAGGTGCCGTTACTCCCGTAGCCAATTTAGAAGCGGTGCTTCTTTCGGGTACAACTGTCAGGCGTGCTTCACTCTATAACGAAGATGCCATTCTTGCGCTCGACCTTCATATCGGTGATAATGTATATGTAGAAAAAGGAGGAGAGATAATTCCTAAAATAACTGCTGTAGATAAAGATGCAAGACAACCAGAGGGTGAGAAAATCATCTTTGCCACTCATTGCCCTGCTTGTAGTGCTCCTCTTGTGAGAGACGAGGGTGAGTCTGCACATTATTGCCCTAATGCTACGGGCTGTCCACCACAAATAAAAGGTAGGATTGAGCATTTTGTTAGTCGTAAAGCAATGAATATTACGGTTGGTCCAGAAACTATTTCGTTGTTGTTTGACAATAAATTATTGCATGATGTGGCTGATTTGTATGATTTAACTTATAGTGATCTTATTAATTTGGAAAGATGGGGTGAGACCAGTACCAACAATCTTCTTCAAAGCATTGAACAATCGAAATCAGTTTCTTATGAGCGTGCTTTGTTTGCTTTAGGCATACGTTTTGTTGGCGAAACAGTTGCTGCAAAATTGGCACATGCTTTTCCTACTATAAATTTGTTACGAGAAGCTACATTGGAAGAGTTGATGAATGTGGACGAGATAGGGGATAGAATTGCTCAAAGTGTGGTTGATTTTTTTAATAACGAAAATCACCTGAATGTGGTTAACCGTTTACAGTCTCATGGGTTGCATTTCGCTTTAAGTGATGAGTCTTTGTCCTCGAAAACAGATAAGTTGGAAGGTAAAACTATTGTGATTAGTGGTGTTTTTTCATTGCATTCAAGGGACGAATATAAAGCAATGATTATTCAACACGGTGGCAAAAACACAGGTTCTATCTCAAAGAAAACTGACTATATTCTCGCTGGAGACAATATGGGACCTGCGAAGCTTGAGAAAGGGGAAAAGCTGGGCGTGAAGATTATTGATGAGCAAACTTTTTTGAAGATGATAGAATAATATACTGTAATGTATTTGCTGTAAGTTCGTAAGTATTGATAGGGTGTGTTTTAGATGTTTATTATCCATTTATAATGAATAACTTATCATATCATATTCTTATTTCACGCAGTCTTACGCATAACAATCAATGTATTAGAACAAAATAGAATGCGAGTTTGTTATAAGTGTTCTAAGTCGAATTTAAAAAAAATAAAGAAATCATGAAGAAAAGAAAGTTATTTGAGTCATTGCTAGTTGTAGCATTTGTATCTGTTTTTATTTTAGCTTCTTGTACAAATAAACCTAAGCAAGAAGAAGGTAAAGAAGATATAATTGAGTTGAAGCAAGAGGTTGATGAGGATATGAGAGACTTTAAGAATTACACCTATGCTGAAAAAGATAAGTTTGTAATTGATGCCAAAGAAGAGCTGGATGACATCAATGAAGAAATTGCTGAGTTGAAAGCTGAGCTAGATAAAGCAGGTGATAATATTTCTGCGGAATCAAAAGCTGCTTATGAAAAGAGTATAGCTGAACTAGAGAAGCTGAGAGATGATTATAAAAACAACATCGAAAAAGTTGAAAATAGCACAGAAGACACTTGGGAGCAAACAAAAAAAGATGTTGGTGAAGCATATGATAAAGCTAGGAATAGTGTGAAAGAAGGATGGGAGGATGTGAAACGTGGTGTAACTGAAGGCGTAAATAAAGTAAAAGAAAAGCTTGATTAAAGCTTATAATTTTTAAATACATTTATAAAAAGCCTGAAGAGAAAATCTTCGGGTTTTTTTATATTCTTCAAACAAGTTTTCTATTCGTTAATTGATAGATAGTATGAAGCCAATTCAGTTTTCTCCGTTCCTTTCTCATTGGATAGGGTGAACAATAGTTTATTGCAATCTGTTAAAATAGTGATTCAATTATATATATACTCTGCGCAATATCTGCTCAATGACTATGTTGTCAAACATTTGAATTAATAACAAAATAAATTATGACATTACTAACAATCCTTCTTAGCGTTCTTCTACCTCCTTTAGCTGTATTTTTAAAAAGAGGCGTAGGAACTCCATTACTAATCAATATATTGTTAACAATACTTGGTTGGGTTCCAGGTGTTGTTCATGCTTTATATGTCAATCAAAAAGGCACTATTTAAATAAACTGAATTAATAATTTGACAGACAGGAACTTTTTATAATCCTTTTTTTTAAAAAAAGAAGAAAACTGCGATAGCTTCAAGGATTTGTTAGTCTTGTTATTTTATATTCGATATTTTGGTGATAATAATTTGTTCAATATTGATGAGTCACAGACAGTAAAATTGAGTTTTGAGCGTAAATAATCTTTTATCGTTTCTTACTCTAAGAATGTGCTTGTTAATTTATTTCGCCAATAAGTCAGTTTTGCATTTATGAAATGTTATTTATTGTTTGTCTAACCTATTAATATGGATAATAATGTTCCTACAATGAAAAACTAACATGCTTCTTTGACCTGTGTAAAACAATTACTCACATTGTGACATTATATTCACACCATTGAATCTTCATTACTATAGTCTACGTTCCATATTGTGTACAAGCTATCTGTGAACACTCATAACATAACATCTTTCATGCAGTCATGACAATGGAATTACTCATAACCCGTCATTGATTTAGCAGCAAATATAAATAAACACTCTTATCAAAGCATCTAAATGCTACCTCTGCAATTACAGAGGTCACTTTAAGACATCTTATTTTCACCTCTGCAATCGCAGAGGTGGATTTTAGACTTCTAAAAACCATCTCTGCCATTCTAGAAGTCAAATTTCGATGTCTATTTTTGACCTCTGCCATTTTGGGAGTGCAATTCTTACATCTATATTTGACCTCTGCCATTTTGGGAATAGGATTCTTACATCTGTTTCTGACCTCTGCGATTGCAGAAGTCAAATAAAGACGTCTGATTTATAGTATAAATTTTACAAACCTCCTATTTAGATGCTACAATGAGAGTGATTAAAAATAATTTATATCAATAAAGGATTAGCCCTATAGCAGTTGAAAATATATCTTCACAGAAAGACGTTATGATGATAGTGTTGAAAAATATTGTATGGTGTTATGATGCTCTGATGATAGTGAATAAAGATTATGACCATCCATCCTGGAATAAAGATTAAGATGTTGGAGAATTTATACACTAAAAACAACTTCGTGATGATAGGTAAGAAAGAGTCTGAGTACTCTTTTTGCAAGACGAATGGGAGATGGGGATTATTAATAATAGTTTTAACAGAGGGTTGTTTGAAGATGATAAAAGCCATGAGAATGATTAGTGTAATCTGATTTTGATGGTTGCTTTTAAAGTAAAGGTGAAATGCATACTTTGTAAATTATAGGTAATATGATAACCATGAATTTAAGGTTGAGACATAGGTCTGGAGTTATTACCAACGAAGTGGTACCTTTATACTTGATAGATAATAAAGTTATAACTTTACCTATTACTTTCTTAGCAATGTATGAGTTTTTTTTATTAACCAAAAATTGCATTCTAGATGTGCCCATTTGCATTGTCCCAATCAAAACATGAAAATAAACATGTCACGTTTTATTCAAAAAACTGTTACGTTTTGCTATAATAATAGATAAATATTATACCTTTGCACATTAAAATAGGCTTATCTGTTGAATTTTGATTTTTTGTAGACAGAAGGCTAACTTATTAAAATGAAATACTCTACTTTTATGGCAGACTTTTCCTTGAAAGGAATGGGGGTTGCACTTATAACTCCTTTTAAAGCAGATAAAACAATAGATTTTGAAGCATTGGCACGCTTGTTGGATTACCATCTTCAATCGAGAACCGATTTTCTGGTAGCCTTGGGAACAACTGCTGAAACAGCTACACTATCTCTATTAGAACAAAATGAAGTTGTTCGTTTCATACTATCGTATGTGAAGGATAAGTTGCCCATTATTGTTGGCATGGGAGGAAACAACACTCAAGGACTAATTGAAGCCATTAATTCTTTTAATTTTAAAGGAGTGCACAGTATATTGTCCGTTACACCTTATTATAGTAAGCCAACTCAAGAAGGTCTTTATCAACATTATAGAGCATTATCAAAAGCATCCCCGCTACCTATTATATTGTATAATGTTCCAAGTAGAACGGGTGTAAATATGTCCAGCGAAACTACTTTACGCATTGCATATAATTGTGAAAATGTAATTGGCATTAAAGAAGCGCATACTAATATTGAGCAAGTTAAGGAGATTGTGTCAGGAATGCCCGAAGGATTTACGGTGTTGTCGGGTGACGATGCCACGACCATTGAGTTGATTCGCCAAGGTGGTAAGGGTGTTATATCAGTATTAGCAAATGCTTTTCCAAAAGAATTTCGAGCTGTTGTTAATACCGCTTTACAGGGAGACTATGAAATATCGAATGAGAAATTTCAGCTCATGAAGCGTTGTTGCGAGCTACTTTTTATTGATGGCAATCCCTCAGGTGTTAAATGTGCTTTGCACTTAATGGGGTATATCGAAAACCAGGTGCGTTTACCTTTAGTGCCTGTTACAAACGAAACAGAAAACGCTTTA
>JAQVZQ010000248.1 GCA_028708095.1 Dysgonamonadaceae bacterium | reverse complement strand
ATAACGGATTGATTTTATAACCTGAGATTTTGCCATCTCCACCTCTTTCTCGTCTTACTCCCAATTTTGTCGTTTCAATACTAACAATATCATTTTCAATATTAGCACCTAATTCAACAAGAAAATTATGTAAAGCTTTAGGTGTCCATACATTATAATGATTTCTTCCAGCAGGTCTAATTTCACCAACTATCTCAGCCCATTGAGATAATTGATTAACAGGGAGCATTACCAAATATCCATTAATGTCTTCTGTACAAACGACATCTGCATATTTTTTCGTATAATTATTCGTTACAGCAATATTAACACTTTCAACGCTAAAGTTATTTTCATTGCTTCCCATTTTAACAAAAAAATTAAGTCCTTTTTGCTCTTCAAGCATTTGCGTAAATTGAGGGTATCTTTCTTTAAAATCTTCTGTTATTAAAATATTTCCTTCTTCTTTATATTTTGGTAAATCAGGTTCACTAGTTTTCGCACCTGGTTCTTTAAATTCTATCGTATATATATTTAAATCAATAACAGTAATCAAGGCACTATCTATACCATTGCAACCGCCTGCCTGTATTAACATGACAATATAAATAGTGTTTTTGCTTTTTCCAAAGATATATTCGTTCCCAGTTGCAATCATATAAACTGTATAGTTTTTATTAATTGATCTATATTGAAAGGAATTGTTTCCGGTTGTAGTTATTGTAGTTGCAGATTCACAAATATCACGCTCGCCAAATTTCTTCGCATCTCCAAGACTCATTGCGAAAATAAAGATAACGATTGCTGTAATTATAACCCCAGCAACTGCCCACTTATAAATCAAGTCTTTGCTTACATTCATCATTTTTGTTTTAAAGTCGGATGTAGTTTTTGCTTGATAATTTTTATGTTCTGGTGTAGGTTTCGGCAATTCTTTTTTCTTTTGGGCTACTAATCCATCTTTGTTTTTATCATGCAAGTATGCTTGTGTCAGAAATAGCCACAAGACAGGGGCCGCCGAAGCTGAGCCTCCATCCATTCCAACACTTACAGCTATTCCTATAAAAATCATATGGCAAATAATAAAATTAATTATTGCTATTTTCCATGCTTTTTTATTATCCACTTTACCATTCGTGTGAACATAAATTAGTGGAAATACAAAGTATGCAATGCCAGTTATTACTAATGCTAGAAGTATCATATAACTTTCTCCTTTTAGTCCTAATTGATTGAACCCATAATAGTTTTTATCATTGATTACTTTCTTTTTATTCCTTTAAGTTTTTTCTTGCTATTATAATATTTTCATCTTCCTTATCGTTTTCTTCAGACATATTTTTATTTTTGGCAACAGGTATTTGCTTGCTAGTTGATGTAGTTGAATTGGCATTGTTTATTGGTTGAAATCTCCTTCTCTCAACTAATTTATTCTTTATCCAATAAATGATTATGCCAGCGGAAATGGATAAAAGTATTATTCCGCCAATCATCATTAAAATTGATGTTTCTATGTTAGCTCCTTGCTCGTTAAAATCCGTACCATTGAACGAGTATTTTAAATCATAGTCAATGCCATTTATTATACATTTGCTTACTTTTGCGTTTTTGAGTTGCCCCGAGGGTGTTCCGAAGCCTGATGGAGTGTACTCAAGTCCACTCTCGGATAAGTTGAGTTTTCCGCCAGCAGGGATGTTTATATTCGATCTACTCCATGATGCCCTATATTTTGTATTGCCCGAACTTCCCGAGAGTGAAACGATTATTTGCTCTATAATTATATCTGACGATGTAAGATTGGCTATTTGACCACTAACAGTATAAGATGAATATCCGGTTATAGTAAATTCTTGTGAGATATAAATAGGGGCAGTGTAAGGCTTAGAGTTTTCTATAAGTTGAGTTGTTCCTAATAATGTTAGCAAAACTCCGAAAAGTAAAGATAATCCCAAAAATCCTTTTAATCTATCATTCATTTTTTCCCCTTTTATTATCAAGTTTTATCTTTATTTGTTTTTCAAATCTTCATAAGGCGTATCTTCAAATCCTTTTAGATTTAACTTTTTAACTTTTCTATCTAAAACCCATTTTGTAAATTTTTGAATTGACTTACTAAAAAATTTAGTTTTAATAAACTTCGGGCTTAAAAAATAATAAACTTTTATAAAAAGTCTTCCAAAAATATTTTTTCTAAGAACATTATCTCGATATCTTCGGAGTGTCCAAACTTGTGGGCAATCATATGAACCGTATACAGCAGTCGCTATGTAGCATCCACTTCTCTGATAACCGCCACGGTAACCCCCATAAGAACTAGATCTTTGTTGTGCTGAATCTATTTGTGAAGATAGACTTGCGAGTTGTGTTCTTAGTGCCGAGATGTCTTTCTTGTCTTTTTTTAGTAACTCAGCCACTATTTCATTTTCGGCAAATGTGGTTCTTAAAATGTCTAATAATTTAAGTATTATGTCGGTAAATTTTACACTGTCTTTTATCTTCTGTGGTAATTTCTCTCTAGCACTCATAATTGCATTAATATCAGCATGTGCATCACTTGCATATGACTGCCCACTCATGAGCCTGCTAAATTGATTCAGTTGTTCAAGCAATTTGCCTAGCATATCTTGTGACCTATTGCATAACCCTATTACCGTATTTCTTGTTTTGTTTACGAACTCGGCACTTCCTTTATGTTCAGCTCCTCTTTGTTGAGAGTTGACTTGTAGCGGCTGTGCTAGTTTATCCCAAGCAGACATCGCTTTCTTAAACTCTGCCACTTTATCTTCTAATTCGTATGAGAATGATCCTCCGTTGTTAAAAATATTGCAAAGCCTTTCTACTTCTGCGAACTTGCTTGTGCATATTTTTTGTTTTGTTTGAATAGAATCGGTGATTTTTATTTCATAATGAGCCATTAACTCATCCATAAAAAAGCTTGTGAAATCTTCATATTCCACTAATTCATTAAAAAGTTTTACTAATCCTTTCTCATCAATAAATTCAAAATATTTTGTAACCGAATTAACGCAATTTGCTCTCAACTCACTTATAGCAGTAACTACTGTTCCGCTATTGCTTAGCTTTGAAAAGCCGCTTATTTCTCGATTATCATTGATTTGAGTATAAATATTATGTACTTCAGAATCAAACCATCTTCCTAAGTTTATAATAACCGAGCAAGTATCGTGTAAGTTCATTTTTTGTTCGGAGTCGGTATTTTCTACAAAGATCTCATTAAATGACTCAAATTCTTCTTTTGCAAAGTATTCGATTTCATGCCTTATTCTTTTCTTTGGAGTTGTTAGTGCTGAATATGCTTCTGCAAGTTCTTTATCGTTGTCTAAAAGAAGCTGTTTTTCTTCAAACAACTCTTGTAGTTTTTCGTTATTATCAAGCGGTATTGCACCTAACAGCTCAAAAGCATTCTGCATTATTTCTCCTTAGTTTCCAAAGCCTATTGGTTTTCTTTCTTTTTCTTTAGGCAAGCCAAGTATCGCATCTTGAATAGATGAACTGGTTATCTTATCATGACCAGCTTTGCCACTTATCAGTGCCGCCTCTTTCATAACAAATGTTACATCTGCCAAGCTTTTACCCTCAAGCTTTGTTGCAACTTGTTCGGGATTAATATCATCCGAAGTTGAAACTTTTTTCAGTAAAGATTTTAGCAAACTTGTAATTTCTTCTTTGCTTGGATATCCAACTTCAATTTGGTGATCAAACCTGCCCCTCCTTAAAATTGCAGGGTCTATTTTATCTAGCATATTTGTCATAGCCATTACAATTACTTTATTTTTTTGTGCCTCTTGAATTTGTCTTAAAAATTCTGCAACTTCTTCAAAATGATGTGTGCCAGCATTCATATTATTACGATTAGATAAATAACTCTCCATTTCATCAATTACAATTACTGATGGGGAGCTTTTAATTGCACTATCAAACACTGCTGATATTTTTTTACTTGTATCATGAATATAAGGGGATGCAACCGTTGCGGAGTTCACTTCAAATTTTGGAAGTTCTAAAAACTCTACTAATCTATCCACTGCATAGGTTTTTCCACATCCGGGTGGGCCATATAAAACAATTGATGACGGGAAATCTATCCCAAGCTTTTTATACCGCTCAGGCTCATTTAAAATATTTACAATATGTTCATTAAAAAATTTTTCTAATTCAGGTCGTCCAATAAGTCTAAACTGTGAACCTTTTTGTCCAGCCTTTTTAGATTCTCTTATTCTACTTTTTTCTCTTTCAATGCCAATTAGCTTTGATATCTCTTCGTAATCATCTTCTACTAAAAATAATGATTTTAAATTTTCATCGCTAAAATGAACAATTTTTCCGCCTGATATATAAGAGCCAAGCAAAGCATCATCGGACATTTTTTCCGAAGTATATGTAGGCAAGATATACCCAAACTCTTCAATGTAAATCCCATCGTAAAGTGATATATCAGTTACCTTTCGCATCTGTTTTAGCACAAAAGTAAATGTTAATGCACTGTGTCTAGTGCTTAATGGGTTCCCATGTTTAACAATCCCAAGTTGAAAGGCTTTTTCGGAGTGTAGGAAATAGAAATCGTTTTGTTCAATTGTTATTTTTTTAAAAGGGTCAACATTAAATAAAATATTTTCTTTTAGCCATTTGGTATAAAGGGAAGTTTTGACAACAAGAATAAAGCCATTTTTCATTGTGCGATAGATTTCATATTCATCATTTTCAATTAGCAGAGCCTTAATTTTTATATTGTTTAGTGCTTTCCCTTTTATAAACATAAATTTCTCCTACTTTGTAATTCCTGATCTATTTAACATGTTATCAATTTCCGAACCTTTTCTTCTTATCATTATTTGAGATAACCTAGACACAATATTTCTAAGTTCTCCTATGTCATTTTTTTGAATTGCATGATGTCCTTGATTTACCAACTGATTAAATAAGGCTGAATTCGTAAAGTCTTGAGGATTTTGTATCATTGACATAAATATTAAAACAAAGGCAGAATCATCATTTAATAATATCTGCATATTAATTTTTCTTAACTCTTCTAGCAATATTTCTGCTTGAGGGTTATTAGCATTAATAGCATTTTGTATAGATTCCTTTAAGTTATTAACTTGTTTTTCTTGGACTTGGGTGGCATTTTTAGCAACATCTTGATATAGTTTCATTTGCTTGTCCAGTTCCTGTTGCCAAAC
>JAQVZQ010000247.1 GCA_028708095.1 Dysgonamonadaceae bacterium | reverse complement strand
AAACTTCTGCTCAAGTTTTCAGGAGCTAAACCTTTCTCTTTATAAGCTTCGGAGAACATTTTGCCAGGAATAACAATTGCTAAGTACTGGTCTGATGTCAATACATTCATTCCAAAAGCAGAAGCATTAGTAGCACCTACAAGGCTTGCAGTGCCGCTCACCATAGAAAGTATTGCCTTGCTTATTTTACGTAACGCACCTATAGCTTGCATGCTTCCACCAAAAATCATAGCGCAAATAATCAGTTCAATCGTGCTAAGCATTCCTGTCATTCCACTTGAAGAGAACAGTGCCCTACTGTCTAAAATAGAATTGCCTGTCAAAATATGTGTGTCGTTACTTATACTTTGCATTGCTACATGGTAAATATTTTTTATTGTAAGAGATGTAGCAGCAGATCCATTCAGTTTATTAGATAGCTCTAAAATTAAATCTTGTTGGAAAATAGCTGCAAAAACAGCACCTAAAAGCACCCCTACCAACAAGGCAATAAAAGGAGGGGTTTTCTTCATTATAAGTCCCAATACAATTGCGGGTACAACAAATAACCAAGGAGTAATTGTAAATCGATTTGTAATGGCTATAAGTATCTCATCGGGGTTTACCGTTCCATGAGTCTTTGTGGTGAACCCAATAACCAGAAAAATTATCAATGTTATAATTATTGATGGCACTGTAGTAATCATCATGTATCTAATGTGAGTGATTATGTCTGTTCCTGCCACTGCTGGTGCTAAGTTGGTTGTATCGGACATTGGAGACATTTTATCTCCAAAATATCCGCCCGATACTACAGCTCCAGCAGTCATTGCGGCATTTACCCCCAATGATTTGCCAATACCAATTAGGGCTATACCAATAGTGGCACTTGTAGTCCATGAGCTACCTGTTGCAGTGGATACTAAAGCAGCTATAATAACTGCAGAAAATAAAAATAAAGAAGGATTAAGGACTTGTAGTCCGTAATATATCATTGCGGGAACTATGCCACTAAGCAACCAAGTTCCTGCAAGTGCGCCCACTAATAGTAAAATAAGGATAGCAGGAACAGTATCTTTTATATTTTGCGACACCTTTTCTTTTACATCAGAAAAAGGAACTTTGTGAATGAAAGCAATAATTATAGCAGTTGCAGCAGCCAGTATTAGGCTAAATTGATTTGCTCCACTCGAAGCTTCGTCTCCAAAAACACGGTAATTTATAGCCAAGAAAACAATTAAGATAAAAATGGGGATAAGAGCCTCAAAAAGGGTGATATTTCTTTTAACCATAAAAAAACAGCTTTTACTGCAAACATAAGTTCTATTGATGTAACATAGAACAAACTTAAATAAAAAAGTTTGATCTCATAGACATCTCAATAAAATTCGAAGGGGTGATGGTGCTACTCTAACAAATGAAATGTCCAGTTGCAGACTCTTGTCATACATTAACCATTAAGCACTCACCTTTAATAATTAATTAACCATTAACCATTAATTCACATTCATGAAAAATCTAATTATTATAATTGCAGTTGTCTTAATATCTTTTCTTATTGGCAGAGCATCAGTACAACAAACCAGCCAAGTTGTCTACACCAAAGGTGTAGCAATGAAAGGAAGTGCAACAATTTCTCTTCCCACAAAAGAAATACAGCCTATTCATCCCATATTACCCTATCGGTACATTTTTATTGATAACACTAAAAAAGAAGTCGTAGACACAGCAAAAATCATCAGTAAATACATGGCTGAAAGGACCTACTCACTTACACTGTTTGAAGGGGTGTAAGTTATAAGGTGTGGGAGGTGGAATGTTAACTAATTGACGAATACCGTAGAAACGCAATGCTTTGCGTTTTAAATAAGATGCAACAATATGAAATTATGGCTCGAAAACACAATATCATTCAATTTAACCAACAAAGGTTGGGTGGTAGACCCATGAGTTGCGTTAGCGAAATCATTCAGTCACAGGCTTCGATTACGTTCTGAGTTCGTGAGTAATGTAATGAGTGCCGAGGATAGTCAAAGCCCAGTTGCGAAAAAAAAGAGGCTATATCCATATAAGATACAGCCTTGATATTGTAAAATTTAGTAGTTAAATACTATCTTAATTTCTGTTTGCACGTTCTGTGCGTGGTCTGGCTACGTTCACTGTTATAATGCGCCCGTCAAACTCTGCTTCGTTTAATTCTTCAATGGCACGCTGACCATCTGCTTTATCGGCCATTTTAACAAAACCGAAACCCCTTGATTGTCCTGTGTCTCTGTCTGTTATTACTTTTGCTGAAGATATTGTTCCATAGTCTTCAAAAATGTCTATTAAATCTGATTCTGTAACTCGATAGGTTAACCCTGCAATAAAAATGTTCATATAAAATTGTTTAAATTAAAAAATTAAAAATTGTGCATCAACCTGCATCTGAAAAGGTGTGAAAGACTTAACAATAAAGTAAAGAACTAAAATACCAATACTTAGATGCAAACTGATGCATCGTGAGGAGAGAATATAAGAAAAATTTTTGACAAATGCAAATTAGGTCAAAAGGTCAACTTTCAACTATCCATTGTATATTGATTAAGCTTCTGCTCTGTCATTTCCATTTTTCTTTCGTTTGCCAATAATTAAAAGCGGACGGACACATAGATCCGATCCTACGATTACATGTTTTTTGAGAAAATGGTGCACGCCACTACTTGTTATCATTATACGCTTCAATCACTTTTGCAATATTTGACAAGAAAGCCATTTTCAGTTTTAAATTACTGTTCACTGTTTACCGCTCACTTACCTCTTATTATTTTTTCTCATTTTTCACTTTTCAATTCATATTAAAATATCCTCCTAACAGCCCTCGAATAAATCCCCCACCCCAAAGTCACCCAATGTATGTGACCACTCTCGATGCCTTTCCTCCCATTGTATTGTGGTTTAACAAAGGTGTAACGAAGATTGAGGAAATTGCCACCATTGTAGTAAGGCATGTTTTTATTTCCTAAATCGAATGTGAAGTTCATGCCTGCAAGATAGTTTTGTGCAGTGTAATTAAGCTTTGCTAAAGAGGTGTCTTCATTTATTTCTTGTGCACCAGGACTTAGATTGATAGCACCAAAACCAATAAATGGAGTAAAGCTAAACTTTTTCACTTCCAAGAGGCGATAACCAAGTGAGAGATCAATATCCATCATTACAGCAGCTGATTCTCTTGGCCAGTATGTTTCACGATAAGGGAAATCAACCTTAGTTGAGGTGCCACCAATGTTTATGTTTAGCGACAGAACGGTTTTTTTGTATGTCCCCTCAATAGCTGTTCTCAGCAGAAAGCCATCTTTGAACTGGTTTGCCATTTCGCCTTGTGTGCCAATATATCCCATGCCTACTTCGTAGCCAATGCCCCAATCATTTAATCCCAATTTGAAGCGAATGTTATTACGCACATATTGTTCGAATTCGCTATTTGGATATTTTTCGAGGAAAACATCTGCTCTGTCGTTCAAATCTGCAAGAGCTTCTGTTTCTTTTGCACTATTGGGACCAAAAAGCATCCAATAAAGATGTAGTTCGAGGAAATCTTTCTCCACTTCCGCTAACTCTGATTCATCTAAGAAATGAATTATCACTTCATACGACTCGGCAGACTTGAGTGAAATGTTTTTGTACAATTGGTCAGTCGATGCAAGCATGTCGAGCATTCTTTCTGACCTGAAGTCTTCAACATTACCGGCATCCGATTTGATGTACGCCAATAAATCGGAATACTCTTCGGTCCTATAGAGAATAAGCGTGTATTCGCCAGGGAAAAAGACCTCATTGACATTGTTGTCTGCCTCACTGATTAAGACGTCTTTTATCTCCATTACTTTAAAGAGGTCTCCTTTTTGGAGATTCTCTAATAATAATCTGCGCCCTTTCGATAGAATTTCGAGTTTGGAGGGAGATTGTCCCAAAATCTCTTGGCGAATGGTGTCGTTTGTTTGCCCAATGAGTGGAGCAAGACATAGAAAGAAAATGAATGTTGAGAGAATAATCTTCATATTCAGATATTCATTAAAAAGTTAGTTCATATTTTTCTTTTTTCTCAGGTTAAAATATATCGCACCACTCGCCGTTAGCAATATCAACAATAATGCGCTATAAGCAATGCCATCAGTCACTTTTATGCTGGTAGGATTAAAATAAAACTGTACCTTTTTGCTGCCCGCAGGAATGGGTAAAGCCCTTAATGTGTAGTTAGCACGAATCATTTGTGCAGGTTCGCCATCAATGGTTATTTGCCATCCATGAGGATAATATATTTCGGAGAAAACTGCCAGCTCATCTTTCTTTGTATCCACTTGATAGATGAGTTGGTTGGGTTCGTAGCTGGTGAGTTGGATATTGGACAGTGAATCGTGAGGCGATACCTTCCAGTTTTTTAGCATATCCGCATCATTTTCGTTCACAACTACCGTGGTGTGAAGGTTAACTGCACCCAATGCATCAATTTCTTCGTCGGGTGTGTTCACATATTTCACATTGTCCACAAACCAAGCATTGCCAAATGCATGAGGATTCTCAATCGGGATGGTTCCGCCTCCTTGTGCACCCATAATCACCCATTTTGTGTTGAGCATGTTGAGCACATCAAAATCTTCTCCAGATATGGAGTCCAAATTTCCTTGTGTTTCGATAATTTTGTTTGACAGAGCACCTATTTCTTTAAAGAGGTGCACATCGATGAGGTCTTGATACCGACGCAACTTAGCAGCGTGATATCCGCCAATTGTTTTGTGCCAATAGGGAGTAATGCCGTCATTGAAAGTGCTCGTTGCAAGATTCAACACCCGATAATAAAGGGTTGGATCTTGAAGAATTGCTTCATCGGTGGGCGTTTTTTCAAATGCTTTTAGGTTTTGAGTAGGTGTTGTGAATTGCTCGTCATACAAATAGCGCTTGTTTACTTGCCACATATCTACCAGTGATATCAATAATATGGTAACAACCAGCCATTGTGCCTTCATTTTGTTTTTAAGAAACAGCCAAAGCATAAATGCACCAACCAATATAAATGCCGCACTGCGCCAAGCATCTGTTCTAAATAGTGCAACGCGCATCTCTTCGAGATTGGCTATGACGGGTGGAATATGTTCTGTGGGTAGCGATTGCAACGATTGCATTTCACCCATAGGAATGTATGATGAGAAAAACAGACGAGGA
>JAQVZQ010000246.1 GCA_028708095.1 Dysgonamonadaceae bacterium | reverse complement strand
GAATATGTTGAAAGCAAAGGATTGCTGTATGTTGGTACAGGTGTTTCAGGTGGTGAAGAAGGAGCCTTACTTGGTCCTTCATTAATGCCGGGTGGATCTAAAGAAGCATGGCCTATTGTAAAAGATATTTTCCAGACCATTTCTGCAAAAGTAGATGATGGAGTGCCTTGTTGTGATTGGGTAGGAGAAGACGGTGCAGGTCATTTTGTGAAAATGGTGCACAACGGTATCGAATATGGTGATATGCAGATAATTAATGAAGCATATCATCTAATGAAAGACCTATTGGGTATGGATGCCTTTGAGCAACACGAAGTGTTCAAAAAATGGAACACTGAAGAGTTAGATTCATACCTTATTGAAATTACAGCCGATATTCTTGCCTATAAAGATGAAGATGGCAGTCCGATAGTTGAGAAAATATTGGATACTGCAGGACAAAAAGGTACTGGTAAGTGGACTGCAATTACTGCCCTTGATTTGGGTATTCCATTAACATTGATTGGCGAGTCAGTATTTTCACGTTGTTTGTCAGCTCAAAAAGATTTACGTGTGAAGGCATCTAAATTTCTTTCGGGACCAAAAGCTAATTTTAAAGGAGATAAACAAGCATTTATTGACGATTTAAAACAAGCTCTTTTTGCTTCAAAGATTATATCATACGCACAAGGCTATGACTTGATGATGGAAGCGGCAAAAGAGTATAATTGGAATTTAAACTATGGAGGTATCGCACTTATGTGGCGTGGTGGATGCATCATTCGATCTGCATTTTTGAAAGATATAAAAGAGGCATTCGACGTTAATCCTAATTTGGAAAACCTACTGTTAGCTCCTTTCTTCAAAGAAAAAGTAGAAGCAGCCCAAAACAGCTGGCGTCGTGTTTGTGCAATAGCTCTTGAAAATGGTATTCCAATTCCAGCTTTAACTGCTGCTCTTTGTTATTTTGACGGTTTTCGTAGCGAACGTTTACCTGCGAATCTATTGCAAGCACAACGCGACTATTTTGGAGCACACACTTATGAACGAGTTGACAAACCTCGTGGTGAGTTTTTCCATACTAATTGGACAGGTAGAGGTGGAGACACTGCTTCAACCATCTATGAAGTTTAATGCTCATATAGAACATGGTAATCTTGTTGATATTATAACAACAGGCATGCAAGATTAATTATCTTGCATGCTTATTCCTTACCTATCATGTTTTTTAATCTTATTCAATCATGATTTATTATCAAAACGGTTCTACAGAGAGTGACTTATCGCACAGCGATCTTCAAGAAGGGTTATACGAAGCATTCAAAAAAATGGGTGTGAAGAACAAAGTGCTGGTGGTTCCTCCAGATTATACTCGTTTTCCAAGTCGAGCGGGAGAGTTAACAGAAATGGCTTGGGAGTATTATGGCGATAAACTAACAGATATTCTACCTGCATTGGGTACGCATACACCAATGACAGATGCGCAAATCTCACATATGTTTGGTAATACGCCTCGTGAACTTTTTAGAGAACACGATTGGCGAAACGACGTAGTGACATTGGGTGAAGTTCCGTCAGAATTTGTAAAAGAGGTTTCTGATGGTGCTGTTGATTTTCCTTGGCCAGCACAAGTCAATAAACTTTTGATTGAAGGCGATTTTGATCTGACACTTTCAATAGGTCAAGTTGTTCCTCACGAAGTGGTGGGAATGGCCAACCATAACAAAAATATATTGGTTGGAACTGGCGGTGTAGAAGGTATCAATAAGAGTCATTTTGTTGGTGCAGCATATGGAATGGAGAAAATGATGGGACATGCAGATACTCCTGTTAGAAAGATATTTAATTACGCTTCAGAGCATTATCTTAAAGATTTTCCTATTGTTTATGTTCTTACAGTAGTAGGTCTAAACAAACAAGGCAAACTACAAACTTACGGTCTATTTGTGGGAGATAGTTTAGAAGTGTTTGATTTGGCTGCTAAATTATCGCTACTGGTAAATTTTGAAATGCTCAATGAACCTCTTAAGAAAGTGGTGGTTTGGTTAGACCCTTCTGAGTTTAAAAGCACGTGGTTAGGCAATAAAGCAATTTATCGAACTCGCATGGCAATTGCTGATGGTGGAGAGTTAATTATACTTGCTCCATCTCTAATAGAGTTTGGCGAAGATAAAGAGATTGATCGTTTAATTCGCAAATATGGTTATTTTGGGACTCCGCAAACTTTAAAAGCTGTTGAGGATAATGAAGAGCTTCGTAACAACCTTAGCGCAGCAGCACATCTTATACATCGGTCTGCTGAAGGACGATACACTGTAAATTAAATTCCTGGGAAAAACCCAGAAAATCTTACTAAAGAAGAAATTGAAAGTGTAGGATTTCAGTGGGGTGATATAGATGAAATGATGCAGCGTTATCCAACAAAATACTTAAAAGAGGGATGTAACACTATGACAAATGGTGAAGATTTTTACTATGTTTCCAATCCTGCTTTAGGTTTATGGGCATATAAAGAGCGATTCGAATTATTGAAATAATTTTCTTAAACAAAAATAATAAACCCATTGAGGCCCAATTCCTCAATGGGTTTTTACGTTTACGTTCAAATCTTTTCTAGAAAAACACGTCCTTTCGATCTTCAGTAAATCAGTTTCTAAAAACATATTGTTAAAAAATGAATCTCTCAAGCGATTTTGGCAATCACTCAACTTTGCTTTAATTCTTTTATAAGTAACAATATACCTAACTTAGACTTTTACCCTTATGAGTTTTTATTAATCAGTTGTCAAATCAAGTTTTTCGTCGTCTTTGCCACGTTCAAAAAACATTTTACGCAAAGGACTTTTTCGGGCTTCGTCATAAGCTACACGATTTCTGTGGATATCAACTGCCATATATAGTGCTTGACGGAATGATTCGTCAGAAGCAATGTCTTTGCCTGCAATGTCGTAGGCAGTACCATGGGCGGGAGATGTTCTAACTATTGGCAAACCACTTGTAAAGTTAACACCTGAATCCATTGCGATTGTCTTGAATGGAATTAACCCTTGGTCATGATACATTGCCAAAACTCCATCGAATTCTTTATATCGTTCACTACCAAAAAAACCATCTGCCGCAAATGGACCAGCACAGAATATATCGCGATCGAGACACTTTTGAATTGCTGGTTGAATAATCTCTTGTTCTTCTTTTCCTAGTAGTCCGTTCTCACCAGCATGAGGATTTAGACCTAAGACTGCAATTCGAGGATTGTCGATAGAGAAATCTCGTTTTAAGCTTTCGTTTAGTGTTTTTATTTTTTTAGTGATTAACTCATTGCTTAGATTGGAGGAAACCTCTGATATTGGTATATGAGTTGTTACTAAAGCAACTCGCAATTGTTCGCTTGCGAGAATCATAAGTGCTTTGTGTCCGTTGCCTGTTCTGTTTTCAAAATATTCAGTATGTCCGTGAAAGTTGAAGTTTTGTCCCTGAATACTGTCTTTATTTATTGGTAATGTAACTACAACATCAATCTTAGAAGATAGAATATCTGCAACAGCAGCTTCTAAAGCAACATACGCAGACATGCCTGATTGTTGACTTGGTATGCCAATTTCAACTTTCACATCGTCCGTTACGGCATTTATAAAATTAATCTGGCCTTCTTTAACATCATTAACATGAGAAATCACATTGAATGGCAATGATTTGCTGTTCAATACCTTTCTGTGATAAGATGCTATTTTAGAAGAACCATAAATTATAGGAGTGAGTAGATCGGTTAATCGGGTATCCGAAAAAGCCTTTAAAAGAATTTCGTATCCAACTCCATTGCAATCGCCATGAGTGATTCCTACTTTTACTAAATCTGACATAAAATTGGTCGTTTATATTAATTTTCAGCTACATTGGAAATGCTAATGGTGTAAAATGATGCTTCCAAGTTGCGCATTAAGTTTCTTTTTTTCTTTTCGGGTGCATATACATACACTTCTACAAAAGTCACCCTTCCCCTGTTCTCATTCACAAAGGCTTGCGATACAAAAGGACCACCCATCATATCATTTGTCATTTCCCACAATCCCCTTAACTCTGCACGAAAGATTCCGTTTACTTCAATTTTGCGATATAGAGGTGGAAAAAGGGAGGTCGAAGTAGTCATTTGTGAATTAGCTGCTCCTTTGATATGTTTGCCAAGAACTCTGTTGCGTATTTTAATAAGGGAATCTTTCTCGAAAATAGTTTCAGAGGTATAGGGTAGAGAATATATTACTATGTCTTGACGCGATCCACCAGAATTATTGGTTGCCCAATAGAAGTTTTCGTCTTTAGTTATATTGCTAAGTCCTTTAGGGTAATCAATTTCAATACCAAACTCATTGCGAATATAGGTTTTTGGTGTGGCTGCTTCTTTCTTTAGCCACTGTGCAGTACGCTCCAATTCTTTTTTAACAATATAATCAACTATTCTATCCTGATTGTCTCTCAAGAAAGTTTCCAAAGCATCTTTATCAGGTGCTTTCAATGTCAATACAATCTGTCCGCTGGCGTACTTGTTTATTTCAGCACCCATTTTTGCTTCTGTATATATATTGGAAATGTTGACAACCATAATATTACGAGCCATTTTAAAAGTATTGGTGAAGTTTGTCGGATCAATTTGGAGGATCTTGAAGTTTGCTTCTTTTTGAGGCATGCCAGGCATTGGTGAATTTAATACATCAAACAGTGCTCTTCCATGTGGTTCCAACCACTCATCTTTGTCTATAATAACTAACACTTCGTTTGATGCAGAAGATGCGGACATCCAGCCAGTTGCATTATTACACGAACTTAAAATGAAAGAAAGAGTAGCAAAAGCAAATAGTAGTCTCAAATGTTTCATAATATATTGTTTTTAGGATAAGATTGCTTTATAAACTAAAGCGTGAAAACTTGTTTAAACAAAAATACAATTATTCTATGTCTAATAAAAAGAAACACAAATATTTCTTTGTTCTTAACTTATTATTAATTACTCTGTTTCTTCTTTAATTTAGATTCTTGCTCTGTAGATAGCATACCACATGCAGCAGAAATATCTTCTCCTCTTGATGTTCGTATTGTGCAAATGATTCCTTTTGATGTGAGAAAGTCACGGAACTTAATCATTGTTTCTTCATTGGCAGTTTTGAGGGTGCTTCCTGGTATGGAGTGGAAACGAATCAGATTG
>JAQVZQ010000245.1 GCA_028708095.1 Dysgonamonadaceae bacterium | reverse complement strand
TACTATCAATAATAATCTTACGGAATTGATTCTCAATAAATTTGAAATCAAAGCGCTAAATCCAATGCAGGAAGAGGCAGGTAAAGCCATTCGAACAAAATCGGATGTGGTATTGCTTTCGCCTACAGGAACTGGTAAAACGTTGGCTTTCCTATTGCCTCTGATAAAAATATTGGAAGAAAACTGTGAAGAGATTCAAATTCTTATACTTGTTCCTTCGCGTGAATTAGCTCAACAAATTGAACAGGTAGCCCGACAAATGGGATCGGGCTTTAAGGTTAATTCCGTATATGGCGGTCGTGCTGGTATGCTCGATAAAATAGATTTAAAACATCGTCCAGCAATTCTTATTGGCACACCCGGGCGTGTAGCCGATAGATTTAGAAGGGATAATTTCTCTTTGGAACATATTAAGACCCTCATACTCGATGAGTTCGACAAATCGTTGGAGATTGGCTTTGAGAAGGAAATGACTGAGATTATTGAATCGCTGCCCAATGTTCAGCAAAGGATTCTAACTTCAGCTACCAACACTCCTCAAATACCAAGGTTTGTAGGATTACACAAACCTATCACTGTTAACTTTTCTAACGAAGTCAGTTCTCAATTAACCATCAAAACAATTCTTTCGCCCGAAAAGGATAAATTGAATACTTTGTTGAAAGCGCTTGTTTATATTGGCACCAAGCCAGGCATTGTTTTTTGTAGTTTCAAGGAAGCTCTCGAAAGGGTAAGTGATTTTTTGACTGACAATCGTATTCATCATGAGTGTTTTCATGGTGGTATGGAACAAATTGATCGGGAGCGAGCACTCATTAAATTTAGAAATGGAACAAGTCATTTACTCCTGGCAACCGATTTGGCTGCTCGTGGTCTTGATATTCCCGAAATAGAATTCATTATTCATTATCACCTACCACCACGCGAAAAAGAATTCACTCACAGAAACGGACGAACTGCCCGTATGAACCGCAATGGTATTGCTTATATTCTGCACTGGGAGGGAGAAGAGTTGCCTGACTATATTCAGGAAATTGCTCCAGATACTCTAAGCATTGAAGTTCAAGAAGAAGTCGCCCCTTCATCACCCATAAAATGGAAAACCTTGTATATTACAGGAGGCAGACGCGATAAAATATCAAAAGGGGATGTCGCTGGTTTGTTTTTAAAGCAAGGTGAGATTCATAAAGATCAACTGGGTGTTATTGAAATCAAACAGGATTGTACGTATGTAGGTGTGCATGCTGAAATAGCTGTAAAGCTTATAAATAAAACCAACAATACCAGACTGAAAAAGAAAAAGGTGAGAATTAGTCTTATTTGAAAATGATTATCTCTAATGATTAGATTAACTTTCTCAATTTGTGTTAGTGTTCTCATAATACTTTTAATTTCGTTTTTCGTGTATCTTGGATTTCATCAAGGGATTAAAGAACTCCAATATTTAGGGTTATCACTTCCTTTTTTCTTTTATTTCCTCTATTTTTATCTGAGATTGATTAATCGAATTGAAGTTAAAACAGATTTCGTGATAATAAAATATATTTTATTCAGGAACAGAACGATATATTTCAAAGACATAGAACATTGGGAGCAGAATTATGTATCTAATATGCTTGCTTATTTTATAAAGCTAACAGTAAAAGGGAAGAAAATTTTAATATCAAATATGATTGATAAGAAAAATTATAAGATTCTTTTAGATAGATTGTCGGCTAATGCGTAAAAGCTAACTGACCTTTAAAAGTAGAAGTTTTCCATTCCTTAATGGGTTGTATGTATACTACGAAGTAGTCTAATATTTTTTTAAACATTATGCTATAAACATGTGACCTTTTCGAGGTCATTTATTCATAGGACTGAATAAAATATTATCAAAATAGACATTCTAAGAATCCATATTTGAGTGTCTTTTATAAACAAATAATTTCACAGCCAAACTCCATAATATGAATTTAGAAGCAGTTTTGAATTATCGTCGCTCGGTACGCAATTACCAAACTGACAACAATCTTGATACAGAAAAAGTAAAACATTGTCTTGAAATGGCAACTCTAGCACCCAACAGCTCAAATATGCAGTTGTGGGAGTTTTATCATATTACAGACAAAGAGCTGATTCAGAAAATGGCGCATGCTTCTCTGTCTCAAAACGCTGTAGGCACTGCCAATCAGTTGGTGGTATTTGTTACCCGTCGAGATTTGTTTCGCAGTCGTGCAAAAAAGATACTCGAATATAATCGTGAAAATATTAAGCGCAACAGTCCGACCGATAGTCATGCAAGGCGCATTAAAAAAAGTGAAACTTATTATGGCACTCTGATGCCTTTAGTTTATGCCCGATTTTTTGGTTTGCTGGGTCTGTTCCGTAAAATAGTGACAGTATCGGTTAGTCTATTCCGTCCCATGATTACCGATGTCAGTGAATGTGACCAACGTGTTGTGGTACATAAAAGCTGTGCCTTAGCTGCACAGACATTTATGATTGCCATGGCCAATGAAAGTTATGATACATGTGCTGTAGAAGGTTTGGATAGTCGTCGTGTAAAAAGGCTACTGCATCTTCCCTCTGGTGCCGAAGTCAATATGATAATTTCTTGTGGCATACGCAAAGGCAACAATGCAGTCCATGGTGAAAGATACCGTGTACCATTCGATGAAGTATATAAGAATATTTAAAAAAAATATTCCTACATATTTCAGATAAACATAGATTACACAAATGCAATGTCAATTGAGATATATTTTGTTATTCCAATAAAAAACATTGCTTGAATGAGAGTTTTCATGAGAATTTTCAATACGTTTGTGAGGTAATTATTTCTCATTAGAATTAATTGCAGAAAGACATAAGAGAATAACCAATAAGATTTAATAATCAACATTATGGCTAAAAGTCAAGACGCAAAGAAAACTGAAAAAAAGGAACCTGCTAAAACTCCTAAAGAAAAAAAAGCAGAGAAGAGAATGAAGAAAGCTAGTAAACGCTAGTTATTTAGAAAAACTAAATACTTCGCTACCGTGCGATTATATTGCACGGTAGTATTATAATCTTTTGAAGCAACACCTCAATTCAAAAAACATTGTCTGTGTTTTTTTAAACCACACTAGAGGTCTTGTGCTAAAAAAGATTGTGACACTAAATACAATAGAAGCTCTTTTTAGAAAAAAAATTAAAATGGATGAATATATAACCATACTAACATTTACTCTCCCACAAGATGCTTATTTACCCAAAGCACTTCTAGAATCAGAAGGTGTAAAATCAATTTTAAAAGATGAGCATACAGTTCAAGTTTACAACTTCTACTCAAGTGCAGTTGGAGGAGTAAAACTTCAGGTTAAGAAGAGTGATGTTGAAAATGGATTGGATATTTTAGAAAAAGGTGGATACATAAAAAGTGAAAGTGCTGAAGAAAAAAAAGTTGAAATAGTTCACTTAAATAAAGAAACTAATAAAAAAGAATGCCCTTTTTGTCAGTCCGATAATATTGGAAAAATGAAACAAGCTAACATGTTAACTGTAATAGCATATTTCCTTCTGGGAGCGATATTTCCAATTTTTAAAACATCTTACACATGCTTTGATTGTGAAAAAACATGGAGGTTTTCAAGACTATAACAACTAAGAATTTAAATCATGAGACTACAGTGCTGCCCCTAACATTTTATATAAGTAAGGTCAAGTATATAGCAATATCTCGCTTTGCAGTCTATCGAACATATTTGTGGTTTAAAATGTTAAGACTAAATAATTTGTCACTACACTACTTTTTTTAATGTTAGTGACCCATTCAATTCAATTTCAAAATAATTATCTTTTAAAACAGAGAACAATGAATTTCAACAAACTCAATTTCCCCTTTATCATATCATTGATAATTATTCTAATTCTAGGACTAAATTGCACCTCAAAAGAAAAAAAGACTTCTGCTCCTCCTATTGACCCAATGCAAGAAGATATAGCATACTCATTTATCCATATGGGCGAATATCTTCCCATTAAAACAGTTGAAAAGCCTGATCAACCTTTTCTGTTTCCACGAATTGAAAATAGAGCACTCCCCGCAGACTTTGCTCACAATGGCTCTACATACAACACCATGCAGTATATTGATTCTTCTTATACACAAGGACTTCTTGTTATTCAAAACGACACCATACAATATGAGAGTTACTGGAGGGGGCAAAAGGAAGATATACAACATATCTCGTGGTCAATGGCAAAATCATATATATCAGCCCTTTTTGGTATTGCTATGGAAGAAGGTTTTATTAAAAGTATTGATCAAACTGTAGATGAATACTTGCCCGAGTTAAAAGGTTCGGGTTATGAAGGTGTGAAAATAAAGGATGTTTTACAGATGTCATCGGGTATCAAGTTTGATGAAACATATAGTGACCCTCAATCAGATATTCAACAATACTGGAGTGGTTTCGTATCTGGAGAGTCACAAGATGAATTCTCCAGCACCTTAATCAATGAAAGAACGCCAGGCACTTACAACAAGTACGTGAGTATGGATACCCATGTATTGGGTATGATTTTAGTGCGAGCTACTGGAAAGAGTTTGACCGAATATTTACAAGAAAAAATCTGGAAGCCAATCGGAGCTGAGTTTGATGCCTATTGGATTGTTGATGGCAAAGGAATGGAGATGGCACTTGGTGGACTCAATGCTTGTTTAAGAGATTTCGCTAAAATAGGCCGATTGTATCTTAATAAAGGAAATTGGGAAGGGAAGCAAATAGTTCCAGAAGCTTGGTTTGAAAGCTCAATTTCGTCAATAGAAGAACATTTACAACCTGCGAGCGAAAACTCATCTGACTCTGGGATCGGTTACGGATATCAATGGTGGATTTTAGATGGTGATGAAGGCGAGTTTCTAGCCATGGGTGTATTCAATCAATATATCTATGTAAACCCAACTACTAACACCGTTATAGTAAAAAACTCTGCCAACAAAAATTATTACGATAACGATAATCCTTATGCTTCTACGAAAACTCACATTGAGTTATTTAGAAAATTAGCTCACATGAATGATTGATAATTTCCCCAAAAAATGCTTGTAAGATGTATTATATTGCATCTTAAGCATTAAGTACTGAACGTAATTTCAGAACTCCTGACCCGATAAACTCTATCTGTCTTATTTAAAGAATCTAATCGATTTTCATATCGCAAATTAAAAATGTCGTATTTTTGCAAAAAAAACAATGCAAACACAACTTCCATTTT
>JAQVZQ010000244.1 GCA_028708095.1 Dysgonamonadaceae bacterium | reverse complement strand
TCAGAACTCCTGACCCATCATCATTCTAAATTGTCGCTGATTTATAAATCAGCCTCATATTAGTACCAGGAAATACGGTTTGAGTGTCGGTTAATAAATTGCATATTTCTTCTATTGCCCGATTCTCTCTTGGTGTACTCATCGTGTAAAGTTTTATAGTAAGGGTATTGTTTACATAGTCGGGCAGTATGTCTGCCTTGCGTTTGATTATACTTTTAATAAAAGCTCTCTTTTCGTTTTCAAGTTTTTTGAAACTACTCGGAATTAATGATATTAGTGATGTTTCAGCTCGGTAACAAATCATTTTCAGTATGTTTATAAATTGATTCCTCTCCTGCACCAGCTCGTTGTATCGTTTATGATTGGGCATATCTTTGAGTGCTATTTTGTATGGGTGTTTTTGTCGTTCTGCTTTCAAATTATCATCTTCCTGCTTTAGTGCTTCAAGTTCGGCTATAATTGTGGCTTGTTTTTTTTCATACTTCGGTGTATTATCTAACTCATCGAGAAAACTATCTTCTTGTATCTTGTAAAGTTCAGCTCTTCTTCTGTTTATCTTTTCAGATAGTTTTTTTATTTGATAAGATAGTTTAGAGTGGTCTGGATTGACAACCATTACCTCTTTATTTATTTCTTTTACAGCATATTGATATATCTTGTCTAGGTCGTATTCCAGTCTCATGTAACGGAAAAAATTTTCTTGGCACCAACGAGAGAACATGTAAACTGCAATAGATTCAATGGATAGTTTTTTGTTAGTGGTAATAATACTGGTTTGATGTCCACTGTCTGTGAGTCTTCTAACTTCTCGCATTTTAACTGAATCGAGTTCAACTTCCTTCTCACATAAAAACATCTTGGTCTGGGCACCATCCACTTCAACCTGATACTCTTTAAAATCATCTTCCCTCCATTGGTCTTTTACATTTTTTCGATAAGTGATAACAGCTATTCTCTTTTGCCAAAGCTGTCCAAAATACTTTGGACTATAGCCCTCTCGGTCAAACACTACAGTAAAGATATCTAAAGACTTATCAAGTTCAAGCATTTCTTTGCTTATACGTCCCTTTACTTGAAGTTCTAATTGTGGAATAATTTCACTCTCGAGCATCTCTAAGAGTTTTTCATTTACAGTTGCATCAATGTGAAGATATGGGTTGCCATAGCTATCATTAATCCAGTATTGGCTTGTGCCAGGAAGGCATAAGCGTTGACGACTTACATGTTTTTTACCAAGGATCGCTTTCTTGCCATGATAAACGCGGACATGACCATCAACATAGAAAAAGAAATTTTGATTCTCCTTATCTCCTAACCAAAATTGGAATAGGTCAGTTATCCACTGATCGGCTTTTTTCTGAGCCGATATCTCCGAGAGGCGGATACGTAAGCGTTTGGCTTCGGGAACTTTATCAATGCCTAATAGTTTCCCAAATTCACTGCTGGCAATGTGTTTGAGTTGTTCGGGGTTTTTTATTCGGGAAAGGAACATGAAGCAGAGTAGTAACACTGTAAAATCCAGGCTGTAAAATACTTTTGAAATATTGTGATAATGGTTTTTATAACTGAGCAAACCGCTGGCTATCAGCGAGGGTAAAAGGAGTAATACTCCTGCATTGTCAAGACTTTGGCATGGCTGGAAGACAATAGGGGCACCATTTTCAAGTTCTCCTCTTGCTGCCATACTACGCTGTTGTATCCAGTCGGCTCCTACTCCAAAGACATCGCTAACGTGCAATGCCTTTTCATTGCGATCTAAGGGAGTACTGCCAATAAGTTGAGTATTAGGCTCAACCGGAATTAGGGCTTTTTTTTTAGATTCCCCTTTTTTATATGACCCCTAATGCTACTTTCACTTACACCCAATGTTTTGGCTGTTTTAAGTTGTGACTTTCCTGAATCGAGTAGCTTTTGGGCTTCTTCTAAAATTTCGGGAGTCATTGTATGACACTGACCTCGTCTGTCTTTTTTCTTAAGGTAATGCCCTGATCCATGCTCTCGTATAGCCGCTGCATAACGTTCAATATTACGTCTGTTAACTCCAAGGGCTCTTGCTAAATCTACTGCAGTGCATAGTTTATTGAAAACAAGATTACCGCAAATATAGCGGTAGGCTGTAATATCTTCTCGTTTGTGACAAAATATGGGTGATCCATTATGAAGGTAATACACCAATCCTTCATTTTCATAAAATCCTAACGTGGGATTTATTAACTTTGTCGATGCTGGGAAAAAAGGTAATTGCATTTGCATAACATATGATTTAATGATCCAAAGTTACGACTTTTTACTTTGCAACAATGCATGTTATAACTTGTTTATAATCAGAGGTGGGTCAGGAGCTCTGAATCTATTGTAAGTTTATAAGTTGTGCAGTGTTTCAAACAACTGTTTTTTATAATTCCTTCCCTATCTTTATTAGTTGGAGACAAGTAACAAAATTAGTCAGTAATGATACTTTTTACGTTTACCAATAAAAAATAGTACAGTAACAACTACCGCCAATGCTTCTGCCACCACAATAGAAAGCCAAATGCCATCCAGTCCCCAAATCAATGGAAAGACAAGAACAGCTGAAATCTGGAAAACAAGTGTGCGCAAAAATGAGATGAGGGCCGATGTCAATCCATCATTCATTGCAGTAAAAAAAGAAGAACCAAACACGCCAACTCCAGAAAACAAGAAAGCGAAAGAGAAAATAAAAATCGCTCTTTGTGTCATGCCCATCAACACTTGGTCGTAACCCACAAATAGCATTGACAAGGGCCTGGAAAGAAGTTGTGCAGAAACGAACATGACAAGCGAAAAAGCGCACATAATAACAATACTCTTCTTTAATAAACCCTTCAATTCATTGTGATTTTGTGCACCGAAGTGATAACTAATTATTGGGGCAGTACCAACAGAATACCCGAGATAGATGGACAGAAAAATCATATTAACATACATAAGCACACCATAAGCAGCAACACCGTTTTCACCCGCATATTTCAGCAACTGCACATTGAAGAAGATACTAACCAACGACATAGAGACCATGTTCATTAACTCAGAAGAACCATTGGTAAAGGTTTCAAACAAGGCTCGCCCGTCATATTTGGTTTTAATGAGTTGCAGTAGGCTGCTATTTTTTCTACCAAAATGAATTAAAGGAATAACACCCCCCACTAAAATACTAAAAGCAGTTGCCAATGCTGCCCCCATCAACCCCCACGAAAAAACAACAATAAATAGTGCATCCAATATGATATTGGTTACACCTGCAACAAGGGTTATATAAAGCCCAATTTTAGGTTTTTCAGCTGTTGCAAACAGAATTTGAAACTCTGTTTGAAGCACAAAGAAAGGAACTGATAATAAAATAACCCGTCCGTAGGTGATGCTATCTTCCAGCAACTGACCCTCTGCGCCAAGTGCTGAGACAATAGGACGAATAAAGATAATAGCCAAAACCGTCAAAACAATGCTGATAGCTATAGATATATAAACCAGAAGAGAAAATATTTGGTTGGCTTTTTTTCTATCCCCCTCCCCTATTGTTTTTGCAATCAATGCACTACCACCAGCGCCAAACATAAAACCTATACTACCCAAAATCATCAACACAGGCATGATGAAGTTGACCGCAGCAAAGGGTATTTTTCCTACAAAGTTAGATACAAAAAAACCGTCAACCACACCATAGATGGACGTAAACACCAACATAATGACAGCTGGAAACGTATATCGCAATAATTTTTTATAATTAAAGCGATCAGATAGTTTAATCATCTATTGGTTCTCTCAAACCAACTATTTGCAAAATCAGCAACCGCCAATGCCAACTCATTGATATTCCAATTGCTTGTATTTACAGTAAGATGATAATCAGACCTATCTCCCCAACTACTATCCGTAACAAGGTCGCGCGTTTGAGAACGGCTCTTATCTATCTTGTTTATTTTTCGCTCCATCTCTTTCGTATTTAAGTCTTCATTCTCTGAAACACGATTCATGCAACGCTGAATTTTGGCCTCCATGTCAGCACATACGAAAATATTGAAGGGTTCGTACTCGTGGAGCAGCACATCTGCATTTCTTCCAACAATGACGCAGTCATTTCCTGCTTTTGCAATCTGTTCGATAACACGCTTTTGCTCCAAAAGCAATTCGGTATGCGTAGTATCCATAGGTACTCCAACAAGAGATTGGTGAAAAGTCATTGGTATATTTGGCCACCCTTGTTGCTCTATCAACCGTGCTACGTAGTCCTCATCCATACCTTTGTTTGAAGCAATAGTAGTAATAATTTCTTTGTCGTAATAATCATAGCCCAACAAATCGGCAAGTCGTTTACCCAGCTCTCTGCCACCACTACCAAATTCTCGACTAATTGTTATTATTTTCATGTTTATTAGTTTTAATTCGCTTTCATATCAAACATTCTTACGTGTCACACTCGCCATAGTTGCATTACCCCATGCATTGCAACTACCCTACCTTCTATATTTTCTCCATTTTATATATACCTTACAAAGATACAAAAACTCTTTCTACCATAATATAAAGTTAGTAGTAACTATTGCATCAAACATTCATTCAATTATGCGTTATCCACTTTCTCTATCAGTTATGTGAATCATCAAGCACAAGATCTTATTTTCAATAAAAACTTCTGATGATATCGATATGAAGAATCCTCCACTTCAATTGCCTTAATTTTCTTTAGCAAACAGACAACCGTTTCCTCAAATAAAACCTAACAATTTGAATAAATGAACATGCTGCACTCCATTTACACAAAATAAAATGCTGAAAGGTACTTTCTCTGGCAAAAGTTACTTCTAATAAGCCAAAACTATCACGCAGCAAGCATAAAGTCAAAATACCATAAATATACTGCCATCCGTTAAGGATGAAGAATATTAAATGGCAATTGACCTTCCCTCGTAAAGGACATCCAGACATCAATCAGCGTGGGACCATCGCCCCACGAAACAGATTGACATCAAGGGATAAGCTCTGATTAAGAGCGCAAGCAAAAAGATTCCCCACACACAAAAGATTCATGCAACAGCGTGGTGCTATTTATGGTACGAATGGATATCCGTGCCAGCTGTGTGCAGAGAAATCTTACACGCTTTCAGAGTTTTAGTTCAGCTCCCAACATATACATCAGACGATGCCTGGTGCTATGTTCTTTAAGGACGTTGCCTTTTTCGCTATTTCTTTACCGTTGCTGTGTTAGTTAATCCGAGAAAAAGTAT
>JAQVZQ010000243.1 GCA_028708095.1 Dysgonamonadaceae bacterium | reverse complement strand
TCTTTGTTAGCACCAAGGCCTTCTTATTGTTGAATTTTGTCTTTCTCAAAAAGTTTTCTATTTCGTATATGGTTTTTGAAAATATTTCACCCTGTGAAGAGCAACCGCAAAATTTAAAGCAGTATTTATTTTTCTTTATTTCTATATTAGAATGTACATCCTCCGGCCGAATGTCCAGCTGGTTCTGCAAATCTTTGACAACCGTGTAATCTGCGGTTGCGGTAAAACACAGAAACCTTACCTTATCAACAAAATAATTCAGGTTAAAAGACAGCATTAAATACTCAGGTCTGAAGTCGTGACTCCAATTGGAAATGCAGTGCACTTCATCTAACACCACATTGGCAATAAACTCCTCAAAATTCAGTTTGATTATTTCTAAAATAAAGTCACGATTCATAAATGTTGTTGGAGTTAAATAGACCAGTTTGTTTTCCGGTATAAATTCATTAAAGTCCATACCCAATTCAAGATGAATAACATTATCAAAACCGTGTTGTTTCTTCAAATTATTAAGTTGGTCATAAATAAGAATATCGGTAGGAGAGAGGACAATTGTAGGACATGCTTGCAGTAGAGATGCAAAATAAAAGATAAGTGATTTCCCTGCAGCTGTAGGCATAATGCAAAGTGAATGGCATTCATTGTTCAGCATCGCTTGCAGTGCTTCAAATTGGCCTTCTAAAAACTCTTCATACCCAAAAGCCTCGCTTAGAAATAACTCCAACACTTTTTTATTGGCTGAATTAAGATCATAAAGAATGTTTTTTTCAAACCACATTACCCTTCGAGTATTACGTTGTCTTCCCAAGCAATTTTTAAAATAAATAGACCCGGGCTCTTCGCTGATGCTGACTTTACAAGAACTTTCCGGTGTTATCTCCAGTTTGAACTTCTGAAACGGCTTGTTTGCTAAATTGCAGATTAATCCAGCATAAAAATTGATATCTTCTGCGGCGAGTTTCAGTTCTTCCTTATCACCATTAAACGACAGATTAATTTTATTTCCATCCATATAGTTATTTTTGATGAGCAAAAGCAAGAGCATCTCTAATCTATAAACATTCTTATAATTTACACTGTATCTAGTGGTTTTCTCGTATTCTTTGATATAAAAGCCTGGCCTGGCATCAAGACTTCGTTGTAAATAAGAAAAAACAACAGCGAAAACATTGGCTAATGGATGCTCACAAAGTTTGCTTTGTTTGATGCCAATAACCTCAAACCCCATATCCTGTTTACCAACACCGCAGGAGATGTAGATATTAGCTGATTTTTTTCTATGGATACATCCCTTGGGCTTTGTTGATTCTTCAACCGGTGGTTGCGGAGCTTCTGTTGTTTTTAATGGTGGTATTGTTCTGCCTTTAAAACAGTTCACCCAGATTTGAACTGCTTTAAAGGTCGGTTTTTCTTCAACTCTATAATCCTCGACAAGTTTACGCGTAAACCTTCTTATAAAAAACTGATCAATCTTAGGCGATTTTGATATTTCGATATGGATGCCGGCATCATAAGCAATTAACATCAAATTTATGACAGGTTTTCTATCCGGAAAATAATCATTAAGCAGAGCCTTCAGTTGTCTTCTGTCATTTACAGCACCAAGGTATTGATCAAGCAGTTTATTAAATTTTTTTTCGATATCATACATCATATTCACCAAAACTATTCTCTATGATTCCACTGCGGAAACCGTGTATTATTTGTTAACCGCTGTGGGCGGTGATTATAGGTTAGCTATTCACTATATGTGGGAGTACTTCGAGCGAAAAATGGCTTTTTGCAGTTTAATCATCTATACTTTGTCATGCCAAAATAAGAGGTAAATCACACTATACTCGACCTATATAATGAAGCACTCCTTGTTCCAAATCATCTATTTTTTTTCCCTTTTCGGTAATCTGCGTTTTCAGCGCAGTTATCTCATTTTCTAATTTTGTCTTATCCCTTTCTTTTTGTGCCTTTTCTTTGGTTAGGCTATCTAATTCTTCTTTTTTTTCAGAACGGTCTTGACTAAGCAATTTTTTTTCTTCTTCATACTTATCAACTTGGGCTTTAAGAACCGGATAATTTTCTTTAAGTTCCTTGGGGCTTTTTGTACTCTCCAGTTTGGTCAATATATTGGACAACCTATTTTCGATATTTTTTAACTGCTTGTCCAGTTTTGATATTTCATTAGTGACCTCTGTTATTTTGGCATCAATAGAAGCAATATCCTTATCATTGGAAGCAAGCCTCTTCTTCTTTTGCTTGAGGTCAGCTTCAAGTTTCGATTTTTCTTTCTTCAAGGCTTCTATTGGTTTTTTATACTCCTCTTTATAAAAGTTATGCAACTTCTTCTCAAATTCATTATCACTCACAACAGTTTCGTCTCCATGAATGACTCGTGATTTCCCAACTTCATTAGGCTTAAAGAATAACCATTTCCCCACACTTGTACTTTGAAAAACTTTCATTAAATATCTTTCCTTATGATCTTCATACAGGTAACGATTCCATGGATCACCTTCAATCTCGATAATCCCTTTAGGATCGTCAATACTGACATCTATATACTTATCAGCAATTTCTGTTATTGTAAGAGGACCATATCTCCAGTTATATACCTTATCTCCGACTTTTAGATCTATAGCATCTCCAGATACTATTCCCATAATGTCAACCACCTTTCTGTTTCGTTGACCCTTTAAAATGACCAGATAAACAGCCGACTGAACGGTGTCACTTGACCGTGACCCAGGTTATGCTTTCTAGGTGAGGGGAAATATTGCCTGTCACCTCCTTTTTACGAGCTCAGTAGCCATGTTATTGACCTTAAATACAGAGCAGTTGCCCCCATCGACCTGCGGCCGGATGAGATGTTTTGATGGATCAGACCAAAAAGTAAGCACATCTACCTCCCCTTCCCCCCCCGAACCTGTATCAATAGATAGTAATGATCCAGCCTTAGATAGGCTATAGGGTGCGAATAGTATAAAAGGGGTATTTTATGATAATGATCCTCACCAATAACTACCCTCGCAATCCGGCCAGAAAAACTTCTCCCATAGACGGATTCGCATTTTGTCATATATCAAAACAAGGGTAATATCATCACCACTACCATTTTGTGTTGTCTCATTCAACCAGTTCTTTAAGTTATCTTTAATCTCATTTTCACCATATTCTTTTAAAAGCTCTAAATAATCAGCCCCGGTTTTCATGAATTCTTCATCGCTGACAAAGCTATTTGCAAAGCCATCAGTTGAGATTATAAACAATACAGGAAATTCGTCTGTTGCTTGATTTCGCATTTCTATAATTACATTTTCCCAGGCCTTTTCTGAGGAAATTGAATAGGTTTCAGTACCCAATATTTTGTCGGTTTCTATGAATGGCGTAGTCTGGCCACCGCTATTAACGCAAAGAATGTCGCCGTCGCCGAGTTGTAACGCAAAACAAAAACTCTCTGTTATTAAAAAACCCAATAATGTAGTACCGTAAAATGTTAAATCTATTTCTACTTCATTACTTTTTTTTTGATGGTTCTTTTCGACTGTATCTTTCCAAACTTGAACAATTTTTTTGGGCAATGATTCGGCTTTATTACGACTTAAATAACTGTACAGTTCATCCATACGCCCACTGTGCTGTTTAACAAGACTTGCAATAATGTCACAAAAAACATTTACCGCTAATTGCGCACCCTCGTCACTATATTTGCACTTGCTGCTGCCATGGCCGTCTGCAACTGCAATAATTAGTGCATCATCTATTTTTTCGATCTTGAACTTGTCCTGGCATTTGCTCTTGTTTTTCACATGTTGAGCACCACGAACCTGATCACCAAAAGCAGTATAATTCAATGTAATCACCTTCTGACTTACCAGACATCCCCATCATCTGAAGCGCTTGGAACATTACTTATATCGATCTCGGCGGGTCCATTTGCAGATGGATTACTGTTGGGAGCGGATACTTGTTTTGCAACTGTCGATGCCCACTTGATCATCTTGACAAGTGTTTGCGGATTATTTGCTTGTAAAACAAGCTCCTTATTACCTGTAAATTCACAAAGTACATTATCATCACTATCTTGTCCTATTGAAATCGCAATTTTAACTGCTTTTTTGCCCCAAGGCAAATTCTGTAGAGCTGTAAGCCCTTTTTTATAATCATCAGTTGGTTGTCCATCAGATAATAACACCAATACAGGTGGCAACGCCCTTTCTGACATAGGTGGAATTTTAAGCTGCTCAGCAACAAGTTCAAATGCCTTGCCCATATCAGTTACTCCACCTGCTTCGATGTCATTCCAGTCAAAATCATCAATGCTAATCGGTGAAGCTGTGACCCATTGTGCTCCAGTTGAAAACTTTAGTGCTCTAATTAATAGTTGTGCATTTGGATTATCATCTGCTGCTTTTTTCATATCCGGTATAGTCTGTCTAATTGCGTAGTTAAGCGATTGAATTTTGTCACCATGCATAGACCCCGAACAATCCACCATCCAAATAAAATGTAAGGGTCTGCTTGCCAGTTCTCCGCCCGGTCTTTTAAGATTCCCAGCCATTTTAAATTCCCCCTATTCTACATTATATTCCCCTGTTACACTACCAAAGTATATTTTAGCACCTCTGCTGATCGGTGCGGTCTTTCCGCCTTCAACAAGTTGTTGTGTACCATCTGATTTGATGTATGCCCAAATATCTCCGGTTAAGTTTTGTATTCCCCACCTTGAGGGATTTTTTGGATTTTGTATAACTTGTGCAACAACAGATCCAAGGTTATAATCATCCCTTATATGATGTTGTGTTATTTTGGTATCTTTATTAAGCATTACAGTATGCTCTCCAATTTCTATTATTGGCGGAATTGCAACTGATGATTGACAGCTCCAACAAATATGCCCTATACCCTTTTTTCGTTTATCAATATCAAAGAATATCTCTGCACCACACTTTGGACAGTATACAATGCTATCCATTAATTGAATAAAGGCATCCCTCCATACCTTTTCCACAATACGTTTTTTTGGATTTCTTATACCATCAGTAAAAGAATCAATAAAAAGTTCTTTAATATACTTTGGATAAATGTCCCAATATATTATTGCGTTATCATGATAACCCGGAACAGGTCTGATGTGGTAACCTACTAGCGGACACCGCGAAGATGGACAATAATAAAGAGAAGCCATCAGGAGGTGTCGACATGGGAAAATATTTTGACAGAGATACGAAGGTAGCTTATGTAGAACAGATTAATT
>JAQVZQ010000242.1 GCA_028708095.1 Dysgonamonadaceae bacterium | reverse complement strand
GCTGGAAGCCCTATATAATTCAGCCCAACCAGTCAGGGTTGAAACAAGTTGAAAGAGTCAGCAATTGAGGGCTCGTAAGCCCTACATAGAAAGAGGTATGACCCAATTAGACCAGAATTTTCAGTCCTTAAATTATTAACTGGCAATTATTATCCCAAGGCATCACCTTGGGGCCCTCGCTTGCGACGATTCCCAAATCGATGTTCTGCCAAGCAGATCACAATTGGTGCGTAAAACATTAATATTGTTACTACATTTCAAAAATATAAAAACAATAACTCATAGCCATCATAAATTACTATATAATCTATTGTAATAAGCCTACATATCAAACGAACCCAACTATTTTATAGCAACTATGATCATCGGTTATACTACGGATAATTATCTGCGTTTACAGGTGAAATGGTACTTCTCATAACAAGTTCTTACTGTCTATTGAGTAGAAAGTCTTTCCATGAACAATTTCATCCTTTCTACTGAGTAGAAAGCATTTCCTCTAACAAGTTTTGGCTTTCTACGGGACTGTGTAAACTTTGTGAGATACCTTTTGTAGAGCCTTTGTTGTACACAATGACAATTTTTGTTCTCATTCATATACAAGCCCAATTTGTTAACAGTAATTTTAAATTATGCTCATTTTTTATATCTCTCTAAAACTTTTATAACCGAATCTTTACTTTATCCTATTTCGCTTTATCATTTTTGCCGTCTTCCAATAAAAAACTTTATTCCTGAAAGTTTTAAAAAGAATGTTCCAAATGCTGCAAAACATGCAATGCGCATATAATCAATGGTGTAAGTTTCGGTATTATTACAATATCGTACGATTTTTTGTTTCGACATACCTGATATATTACAACATCGTACGGAATTATAAATTCGACAGACCTGAGACATAACAATATCGTGTGCAGAAGTCTCATTTCATGTCTGCTTCATCTAAAAGCGTTAAGTCTCTGAAAGTGATAAAATATATGCTTCGCTAGAATACAAAGATGATGCTATTGGAAAAGGAATTACTGAAACTCTTGGCGTAGAGAGAGTAAGCAAAGACGGTTTTTATATGTAGCTATATTCGATGGCGCACGAATTACCGAACCCAATATGGATGCAGAGAAAGACAATTTACTTAAAACTGTATATCTGAAAGAAGTGGTGAAGTACTATCAGAACCATTGAGGTGGGGAGAAGGAAGCCAAGCACAGATTTGCCTGCTCTGGTATCGACGGTATCACATTGGCTCCTTCTATCGGCAATCCTCAAAAAAGAGAAAAATACTTATACGTTGCCTATGGAGTTTATGGTGACACCACTCGATATGATAACGATCATCAAGTGATATTGAAATACGACATCAAGAATTAGTATCAGTATAAAGGCAAATTATCGCAAAACAACTTTCACCAATCGGGACCTGAAAACCCCATGGAAAAATATTATGTTCCAACAGGAAACACGAGATATGGCATCCAAAACTTGGCTTATGATGCACATTCAGGAAACTTCTTTGCTGCAGTTTATCGTGGTGCAAAATCGCACTTTTCAAATTATAGTCTATTTGTAATTGACGGTCATAAAGAGCCGACAATGCAGGAAATTCAATCTGATAACGAAACCATTGAAGTAAAGATACTCTCTTTGCTCGAAGCTGGACTAAAAGATGAAGAAACTGGCATCAGAGGATGGAACTTCAAATGGGGAACTACTGTCTGGAACCGTTAGGAGAGGGATTCTTCTACATTTCACACAATAAAAAAACATGGCGATGGACAACAATCCAGCACATTGTACAAGTACAAATGGACAGGAGATAAAGACGAACCTTTTGTGAGAGTTGAATAAAACTCACAAACAGATATTCATTTAATCAAAAATATATTAGCTGATAGTCGAGCTTTCTCTCTTTTAAAACAATGAAGAGTGAAAAGACTTATTATCAACACTTGAGTTTCAAAAAGGTATCAATAATTAATAAATTTCTTCAACCACATTATTCATCTCACCTTAATTTATGTGTGTTAGCAGCTAATAATTAAATATTTACAGACTTATTGTTTTTTAATACAAATGCCCACTTTAGATAAATGTTAGTTTTACTTCGGTCCCTGAACCTGTCGAAAGGGGTACGTCGCTACCGTGCGAATCTTTCGCATGGTTTAGCTAATGGTTATTAATAACACAAGATGCAATCGTGCGGCAGCACCTATATCGACGAAGTTCGACGTCTTGTATCTATGCAAAGCTAAAAATGTGACTAATACGAGATAAATTAAAAAATCAGCAATCAGTAACAATCAGCATTTCTTATAGTTGAGTAAATGAGCAATCACAAGAATTAATAACTGAACTCCTCCCCTCTTCATTGCGAAAGAGAAGTCTCTCAGCTTGTCAAAGTGCAATTTTTAACTCTTAACTCCCATTTGATAATTCCTTTTCTTATCTTTGCACGTTGAAACAAAAAGATATAAATTACAATACATTACATCATATATTATGGCAAAGGAATTAAAGGATTTAACTCCACGTAGCAAAGATTATTCTCAATGGTATTTAGACTTAGTACTTAAAGCCGACTTAGCAGAAAACTCTGCGGTACGTGGCTGCATGGTTATTAAACCCTATGGATATGCTATTTGGGAAAAAATGCAGCGTCAACTTGACGATATGTTTAAAGAAACTGGTCATGAGAATGCTTATTTTCCACTCTTCATTCCCAAATCGTTTCTCAGCAAAGAAGCCGACCATGTAGAAGGTTTTGCCAAAGAATGTGCCGTGGTAACCCATTATCGTTTAAAAAATGATCCAGAAGGCAGTGGTATTATTGTAGATCCTGAGGCTAAATTGGAAGAAGAGTTGATTGTTAGACCTACTTCAGAAACCATTATATGGAGCACCTATCGCAATTGGATACAGTCGTATCGTGACCTACCCATCCTCGTGAACCAGTGGGCCAATGTGGTAAGATGGGAAATGCGTACCCGTTTATTTCTACGTACAACAGAATTCCTTTGGCAAGAAGGACATACTGCACATGCTACAGAAGAAGAAGCATTGGAAGAAACACGTAAAATGCTGGATGTGTATGCTGAATTTGCAGAAACATACATGGCCATGCCTGTAATAAAAGGTGTGAAATCTGCATCCGAACGTTTTGCTGGTGCGTTGGACACTTACACAATTGAGGCACTGATGCAAGATGGAAAAGCACTACAATCGGGCACATCGCACTTTTTAGGTCAAAACTTTGCTAAAGCATTTGATGTAATGTTTGCTGACAGAGATGGAGAAAGAAAATATGTGTGGGCTAGTTCATGGGGTGTTTCCACCCGACTGATTGGAGCACTGATTATGGCGCACTCTGACGATAATGGCTTAGTGCTTCCTCCCCTATTGGCACCGTATCAAGTAGTCATTATTCCTATTTATCGCAACGATGAGCAGCTCAATCAAATAAACGAGAAAGTTGCCACTATTGTCAAAAAGTTAAAATCATTAGGCGTTAGCGTGAAGTATGATAATACGGACAACAAGAAGCCAGGTTGGAAGTTTTCTGAATACGAATTGAAAGGTGTGCCAGTACGCTTGGCAATGGGTGGACGCGACTTAGAAAACGACACCATTGAAATTGCCCGTCGCGATACACTAACCAAAGAGACCCTACCGCAAGAAGGAATAGAAGAACACATCAAAGCCCTATTGGAAGAGATGCAACATAACATCTACCAAAAAGCATTTGATTATCGTACATCTGTCACACGCAATGTGGACAGCTACGATGAGTTCAAAGTGGAAATTGAAAAAGGAGGCTTCCTTATGTGTCACTGGGATGGAACAGCCGAAACTGAAGAATTAATCAAAATCGAAACCAAAGCGACCATCCGTTGTATCCCTTTAGATGGAGACAAAACTCCTGGTAAATGCATGGTGACAAATAAACCATCTGCACAAAGGGTCGTTTTTGCACGTGCTTATTAAAGATGTCTGACAATTTTTACAAAACATCAAAGGTTGTTTGTTATAGGAATCATAACGCTTACGTCCTTTCAGGATTTGAGTTTATTTTCGTAGGACGATATCAACATTGTCTAAAACTCTGAAACAGCATAAGATTTGTTACAGCTATAAAATTCATATTGTTCTATTAATTTGACGTAAAAGTGAACTTAACCAATCGTATTCGTCCTTGGATATCAGCATTCAGACCACATACACTCTTCTTGGCTGCAGCTGGAGTTATTCTGGGTAGTGGATTAGCACTTCATGTTGGTCAATTAGACTTAACCACTGCAATACTCACTCTGAATACAGCTTTACTTTTGCAACTATTATCGAACTTGGCAAACGACTTGGGCGATTATGTGCAAGGTGCCGACAAAACTGGAGGCCGTATTGGTCCAATTCGTAGTGTGCAAAGTGGCAAGATATCACCTTATCAAATGAAAATAGGAATTGGCATTACAACCTTGATAACTATGTTCTCAGGGTTGGTGTTATTACTGCGCTTATTTCATACCATCGGATTGATAGTGGTTGTGGTGTTTCTTATTGTTGGGGCGTTATCTCTATTTTCTGCTCTATTCTATACATTAGGCGAAAGACCTTATGGTTACAAGGGTTGGGGGGACTTTTTCGCATTTCTTTTCTTTGGTCCCATTGCTGTAATGGGTACTTACTACTTACAAACACAAATTGTAGATTTTAGATCAGTACTACCAAGTATTGGCATGGGCATGTTGAGTGCTATGATTCTAAATGTAAACAATATGCGCGATATCGACAATGATGCATATTCTAACAAAAGAACTATTCCCGTGAGACTGGGTTTGAAGCGTGCAAAAGTGTATCATTCTACGCTAATGTTGACAATGTATGCCTGTTTTTTAATATATAGTTTTATGTATGCAATCACTCCTTGGTATCGATTTGCATATATAATTGTATATTTACTCCTGTTTGCAATACTCATGCAAATATTAAAAAAAGAAGGTGAAGAATTAGATCCTTATTTAAGAAAAACTGCACTCTCGGCGTTTTTGTTAAGCATTCTATTTTCAGTATGTGTTAATGCATGAATTCGATTTATATTTAAAGATGTGAGGTACGAATGTGAAACAGTTCATCATTTACAAATACAGAACTCCTACCCTAACACAATCTACATTGTCGTGATTTTGAAGTTCATCATCAAATTTGTATTTGGGTACTTCGTTTCAGTATTGTTAATTTGCTCCAAAACATTTTCGAGAGCGCTATTGCT
>JAQVZQ010000241.1 GCA_028708095.1 Dysgonamonadaceae bacterium | reverse complement strand
CGTATGGTGGATTTATGACACAATATTTGCAAACACAAACCGATCTTTTTGCTGCTGCAGTATCACATGCTGGCATTAGCAACATCACGAGTTATTGGGGTGTTGGATACTGGGGATATACATATAGTTCGGGCGCAAGTGCTGGAAGCTATCCTTGGAACAATAAAGAGTTGTATATCAATCAGAGTCCGCTTTTTCAAGCTGATAAAATAAATACCCCTTTACTATTGCTACACGGAACTGCAGATACAAATGTACCTATTGGCGAAAGCATTCAAATATATACAGCTTTAAAACTTTTAAATAAAGAGGTGGAGTTTATACAAGTGGAAGGTGAGAATCATGGCATATATGATTACGAGAAACGTATTGGATGGAATCATTCAATTTATGCATGGTTTGCAAAATGGTTGAAAGAAGATTCTCGGTGGTGGGATGCTATGTATCCATCACCTCATAAAGAATAATCTTTACCAGAAAGGGATACTACTAAATCAATACTATGTCCCTTTATCTTTTTAAAGACTTAAAACAATAAATATGAATTTAGATTTAAATAAAATACTTGATCAGGTTTGCAACACTGCAACTGAAATTGGTGGTTACTTAAAAAACGAGCAGTCGAAGTTAAAAACATCTTCAATAGAGATGAAAGGAACGCGTGATTATGTTTCGTATGTTGACGAAGAAGCAGAGAAACAATTGGTATGTGCTCTCAAAGAATTTATTCCGGATGCAGGTTTTCTTACAGAAGAAGAAACAGTGGAGCAAGTGGAAAAGGAATACACTTGGATTATCGACCCACTTGATGGCACTTCAAACTACGTGCACGGACTTTCGCCATACAATGTAAGTATCGCATTGGTACACAAAAAAGCGACAATCCTTGGAGTTGTTTACGACCCAATTGCTGACGAAATGTTCTCGGCTATAAAAGATGAGAGAGCACTTTTAAACAATGAAATAATTGATGTGAGCACAAAAGATGAAATAAAGAATAGCTTTATTGGATTTGGTATTCCATATTATGTAAACAATGAAACCGAAAATATATTGAAGAATATCTGGAGACACTTTGGTGAGGCATCGTTCAGACTGAATGGCTCAGCTGCCATAGAACTTTGCTTTGTGGCATGTGGTCGATATGATGCTTATCTACATTCAGGTTTATCGCCGTGGGATGTTGCTGCAGGTGCTTTCATTTTGCAGCAAGCAGGAGGCAAGATTACAGATTATAAATCGGGCGCAAATTATATATACGGCAAAGAGTTAGTGGCCACCAACTCTAGCATTCATGCCTCTATCATGAAAAGCATTATTAATTTACGATAGTAGCGATTAACAGTCAAACAATTTTGTCAACTATCAAATTTTCGTATTTTTGCACTTCCTTTGGTTATTCGAATAGAAAATAATATAAATAAAAAATGATGAAAGCTTATATTTTTCCAGGTCAAGGTGCCCAATTTGTGGGTATGGGTAAAAATCTTTATGATGAATCAGCGAAAGCAAAAGAGATGTTTGAGCAAGCAAACGAAATCTTAGGATTCAGAATAACAGACTTGATGTTTAACGGAACTGACGAAGATTTGCGTCAAACTAAGGTTACTCAACCTGCTATTTTTCTTCACTCTGTCATTTTAGCTGCTACGCTTGAAGATGAGTTTAAACCCGACATGGTGGCAGGACACTCATTGGGAGAGTTCTCTGCTTTGGTAGCTGCAAAGGCACTATCGTTTGAAGATGGGCTGAAACTTGTTTATAAACGAGCTCTTGCTATGCAAAAGGCTTGCGAGGCTAATCCCTCTACAATGGCTGCTATTCTCGGCTTGCCCGACGAGACTGTTGAGAAAATGTGTGAGTTGGTTGATGATGTAGTAATACCAGCTAATTATAATTGCCCTGGGCAAGTTGTAATTTCAGGATCGATAGCAGGTATAGAAGAGGCTTGCCTAAAAATGAAAGATGCTGGTGCTAAACGAGCATTGACGTTACAAGTAGGTGGAGCATTTCATTCACCATTTATGGAGCCTGCCAAGGTTGAGCTTTCTAAAGCAATAGAAGAAACAAAATTCTCGAAACCTATTTGTCCTATATATCAAAACGTGACTACAAAGGGTGAAACTGATAACGATGTTATTAAAGAAAACTTGATTGCCCAATTAACATCTCCTGTTAAATGGACGCATTCAGTAGAAAATATGATAGAAGATGGTGCAACAGAGTTTATTGAATTAGGTCCTGGCAAAGTATTGCAAGGTTTAGTGAATAAAATAAACAGGGATGTGACTACTTCTGGAATGCAGTAAATAACGAATCAGTTATATTTTATATAAAGACTGTTTCTAATTTTCATGTTAGAGACAGTCTTTTTCATTTTCAGGCTGGTGCGGTAAATATAAAGTTGTTCCCCGTCGTTTGCAGCGAGGGGGAGGTGGATCTGCGTGTGTTACAATTCAATATTTTACTTTACATGTATGAGCCTTTTACCCTCATATTCAAACCATTTGTCCTTTGATTTTATATGGATATAATATACACCTGATTCTTCAAAAATAGCACTTAACTCCGCAACCCAAATATGTTTTGAGTTTGCAGTTCCTCCCATTTTACGCCAAGGAGCTTTATCTATTTGCCCTTCTCTCTCTATTTGAGCTAATCTTATCGGGTCTTTTTGTGAATTAGGTTTCATATCTATCCAATCACCCTTTTCTCCAACCCTTATTTTTACTTCTGCATCGGGTAAAGCATTAAAAATATTTGCAGTTACTTCAATTTTATCTTTACTATCAATTGATATAACCTCAGGAGCATCGATATGCATTTGAAAATCAGCAGGCTTTCCGGCAGTTCTCCATTCTAGTCTCCATTTCTTCTCATTAATATGTAGAAATGCATAACCGTTTGGAGTACCATCTGACATCATTGCATGAGGTATTCCGTATTCATCAGGAGAGCCTGACCACCATGCTCCACAAACTGTACCCACACTAACTGTATGTAATGGCTCATCACCTGGGAAACCCTCCTCTTTGCCAATAAAATGATGATAATGTCTGTGTGTGTGAGCGGCTAATGATATGGTTTTATCATGTTGTGCCAGCAGTTTGTAAAATGCTTCCTTTTCTGACTTATTTGCCCAAGGAGTAGAGCCTTCAAAAGGAATGTGTGACATAACAACGAGCCATTGTTTTTTGTCCAATCGTTCAATTTCATTTTCCAAAAACGTCATCTGATCTTCTCCTAAACCTGTTCGGTAATTACTATAAGGTTTTTTATCTTCACCACTCCATTGAATGTTATCGAGAACGATAAAATGTGCAGGACCATAACTAAATGAATAATAATTTGGTCCAAACTTGTTGAACCAAGTTCCTCTGCCTTCAATGCTGTTTTTTCCTGTATAATCGGCATCATGATTTCCTGGAATATACCACATTGGAATTCCAATGGTTGACAAACTACTGGCGACATGATCAAAAAGATTTAAATCATTAAAAACAATGTCTCCAAGTGTAACACCAAAGTGAGCGTCAGTACCGATTAAATCAGGTATTATATCTTGTGACATATAATAAATTTCTTTATCATTCCGGGGTTGTGTGTCTCCAAAAATCAATCCTTTTATATTTTTTGGTTCCTTGGATGGATAGAGTGGAAAATTCACTGCATTTTGCAATAAAGCAGTTGGTTGAAGTCCCTCAAAATTAGCTCCTGATAAGCCAGTAGAACTGTGCATTTTGTAAAAACGTGGAACTTGGTCATCATCAATCTTCACAGACCAATTACGTGGTTTTATTACAAAAATAGAGGCATCATCCCTTAGTGGGATTTCGTATTCTCCTTTACGGTTAGTAATAACCACATCACGCCCATTCGAAACTGCGATTCCTTTGATAGGTTTATCATATGAATCGAACTCTCCATTTATATTTCTATCGTGATATACTACGCCTTTTACCGTATTATTTATTTGTCCATATGCTGCAGCTTCATTTAGTAGTGCGGGTAGCAAAAACAATACTGTAGCAACTCCTAAGAATAATTTCTTCATCTAATTACAATTTTATATGTTATCGATCGATTATTAATTGTCTGTTTATGTGATTCAGCCAATTAAATCAACAGAATTTTAGCTCTCACACAAAGATATAAAAACCTGTCACATATATTAGTAAAGTGAATGATAAATTAACGGGTGAGTTTTGATGCTCATTTGATAAACGGCAAGTCACTCCTCCTCGTTTGCAACGAGGAGTTAATGGTCAATTGTTTATAACAATAAAATCTATAACCCTCATACAATATCTATATCAACAACACTACTCAGCTCTGCATAATTTCTCTATACAATTATCATACATACCTGCAAGTTCAAATTTATACATTAGCTCGCATTTATTTCTTTGCGTTGGAAACGCATAACCATGTCCCCCTCGTTGAAAACGAGGGGGAGAGCTTCCTTTTCGTCTCCTTTATTTGTTGGGGTATTATTACTTGTTACCTCTTTTCCTTTTGCTGTTCTATCTTTATCGATTTTCTTGGTCTTTGTCTTTGAAAAGGACTCTTTGGGTGTAGTTTCTTCTATTTGTGTGTCAACTTCAGCTGCTTTTATCTTAGCTTTCTCCTTGCGAGTCGCACCACATGTTGCACGTGTGTTTATCAATCCCCTAAATCTTACGATAATATTGTTCAATTCAGAAATCAAAGGTGTATAGTTTACATCCTTGTAGGTGAACTGATAAAAGTTGATTTGTTCAAAGAAAGACCTCAGTATATATTGCGCCTCTTTTTGTATGTCTCCGCTGACAGCTTTTGGACGCTGAGATATTTGCCTTAACCGAATAGATGTTAGTTTATCGTGTTCATCATTTGCACTTCTCAATTCATCTAAACAATATTTGAGACCGAGCATCTCTAAGGCATGCTGCTCTTCAGGATTGTCTTTCAATTGTTTGAAGAAAATGTCAAGTATTCGATCTATGACAGGTTGATTGTTTTTTCTTAAGTAGTTGAGGTGGATACGCACCACTGGGTGTGCTATCCGCACCAATTCACGCGACTCTTCAAAGTCTAACTTCCTGAACATATTCATTTGCATGGTAATAGCTGCTGCAAACTTCAATCGTTTCTGGTGTAATTGGTGAATCTGCTCTGTTAGTGGGTGAGGACCGTATGGAGCAACCAATAGCTTCATTTTGTCGCATTGGTCATTCAATAATTCGTTTGTATCCTGCAATTTTAATGATTCGGGGTTGT
>JAQVZQ010000240.1 GCA_028708095.1 Dysgonamonadaceae bacterium | reverse complement strand
AAATGCTTTTTGAGCAAGTACACGTTCACGACTAAAAACTTTAAAATCTAACAATAAAAAGACAATCGAAATAGTAATTGATAGAATTATAAGATACCATTGAAGTGAAGTGAAGTCTGCGAAAACGAAGTTGATATTTTTAAAATAAGTAAAACGCTCAATGAAAGATTGCAAATTGTCGAAAAGGAAAAATAACCCTGCTAAATTCCAGAAAACAAATATTGCACCTAATATAAGAGCAAGAAAAGATTTTATGTGAAACCCGTGCATTGATATTTCACCTCTCCACCATAATGGCAAGAAAGCCAATGTATATATCTGAAAAACGCCTGCTAGTCCAATTAATACTCCTGACTCTAAAGCGAAATTGCGTGGGGAGCTATGTTGATAAGATTGTAATAAAGGGAAAAAGGCAAAAAGTATAAATATTGTGCTTAAATAATTAGGTGACATTGGTAGGAAAGAAGGATGGGTACTTAAAAAAAACACTATTAAAGAAAATGGTAAAGCCGTTCTAAAACGAATCAAACTAAAGCGAAGATTTAATTGCGTGATTATATATGCAATGAAAAAAATTGAAACTGTACTTGATACGAGCGATAACAATTCATTTTCAAAAATGGGAGATATAATATGCCAAACAAAACTTGTTGGATATTCTTGAGATGGAATCCCAATGGATAAATACATCCCAATTCGCATAATAATTGCAGTAATCGCAAATATAATAGGAGTCATACGAGACTCCACCATAATACTTTTAAAACTTCGCGATGCTTTGTCCATTACAATGACTTTAAGGTACTACAAATCGAATCCAATATCTTTTCGATAATATTTTTTATCAAAAGTTACTTCCTCTGCCACTTTAAATGATTTTTCTAAAGCATCATGCTTTGTCTTACCGTAAGAAGTAATGGCAAGAACTCGCCCACCGGCAGTATATACACTACCTTTCTTTGCAACCGTTCCTGCATGAAAGACTAAGGAGTCATTCATGCTATTTAAACCATCGATTATTTTATCCTTTTCATATACATCAGGATAGCCACCAGACACTAACATGACTGTTGCAGCATAGCGTTCATCTATTTCCAATGTTTTATCCTGCAAATTACCGTTTGCAACTCCTTTTAGAAGCTCTACGAAGTCAGATTTGATGCGAGGTATAATTACTTCGGTTTCAGGATCTCCCAAACGAACATTGTATTCAATAACAAAAGGCTCATTTCCCACACTTATTAATCCAATAAATATAAATCCTTTGTAAACTATGTTTTCTTTTGCTAACCCACTGATGGTTGGTTCGATAATGCGTTCTCGCACTTTGTCCATAAAAACGTTATCAGCAAATGGAACAGGCGAAATGGCACCCATACCTCCTGTGTTCAAACCAGTATCTCCTTCACCTATTCGTTTATAATCTTTGGCAACAGGTAGTATTTTGTAGTCTTTTCCGTCTGACATTACAAAAACAGAGCATTCAATTCCTGATAAAAACTCTTCAATAACAACTGTCTGACTTGATTTGCCAAACATGCCTGCAAGCATAGTGTTTAAAACATTTATTGCATCTAATCGATCGTTGAGAATAATAACTCCTTTTCCAGCAGCTAAACCATCAGCTTTTAAGACAAAGGGTGGTGACATAGATTCTAAAAACTGAATGCCTCCCTTTAATGTTTCTTTTGTAACACTTTTATATTTTGCTGTAGGTATGTTGTTACGTAGCATAAATTCTTTTCCAAACTTTTTGCTTCCTTCCAGTTTTGCTCCTTCTTTAGAAGGGCCAATTACAGGAATGTTTTTCAACTCCGAATCGTTAATAAAAAAGTCATAAATGCCATTAACTAAAGAAACCTCAGGTCCTACAACTACCATGTTGATATCTTTTTCTAAGACCAAATGTTTAATAGCTGAGAAATCTGTAGCAAGAACAGATACATTTTCTCCTATCATCTCCGTTCCTGCATTTCCTGGGGCAATGAAGAGTTTATTTGTTTTTTCACTTTGTCTTATTTTCCAAGCAAGAGCGTGCTCACGACCTCCGGAGCCAAGAATAAGAATATTCATATGCATCAATAAATTAAATAAGAATCATAAATTATATAAATCACAAAGCTAGCAAAAAATGTGGAAAATGTTCATATGACTAATGTCCTTCCTCAAAAAAAAGTATCTTTGCTTAAAAGTAAATTGAAAATGAGTGCAAATAAAATTACAGAACTATTTGAAATAAAATATCCCATTATTCAAGCTGGAATGGTGTGGTGCAGTGGTTGGCGTTTAGCATCTACTGTAAGTAATGCTGGAGGTTTAGGATTAATTGGTGCAGGCTCAATGTATCCTGATGTTTTACGTGAACACATTATTAAATGTAAGGCTGCTACTAAAAAACCTTTTGGAGTGAATGTTCCTTTGCTTTACCCTCAAGTCGATGAACTTATGCAAATTATAATTGAGGAAAAAGTGCCAATCGTATTTACATCAGCAGGTAACCCTAAAATATGGACTTCTATGCTTCAACAAAATGGAATTAAAGTTGTCCATGTTGTTTCAAGTTCAAAGTTTGCAATTAAATCCCAAGAAGCTGGAGTTGATGCAATAGTAGCTGAGGGATTTGAGGCAGGAGGGCATAATGGTAGAGAGGAGACAACTACTTTTACACTTATTCCACAGGTGCGCAATGTAGTAGATTTACCCTTAATTGCGGCGGGAGGCATTGCAACAGGCAAGGGAATGTTGGCTGCCATGACTTTAGGGGCAGATGGGGTGCAGGTTGGAACAAGGTTTGCATTAACACACGAAAGTTCTGCTAGTGATAATTTCAAAGAACATTGTGTGAAATTGCCAGAGGGTGAAACAATATTATCATTAAAAAAAGTCAGTCCCACCCGATTGGTGAAAAATGAATTCTTTTATAAAATTCAAGAAATGGAACACAGAGGTGCAACTGCAGAGGAAATCAGAGAAGTTCTAGGAAGAGGTCGTGCACGAAAAGGTATTTTCGAAGGGAATCTTATTGAGGGTGAATTGGAAATAGGTCAAATAGCCTCATCTGTTGAGTCGATAATAGGAGCTGAAGAGGTAATAAAAGAGATGATTGAAGAATTTAACGTAACTGCAAAAGTGATAAGTGTGATGGCATTCTAATTATTGTTAGAGACAAATTGTATTTGTTCAAACTTAGAATGCAATAAGGGTATTAAAAATATGTGAGTTTTTTTATATAATAAACCATCTTCTTAAATGCTTCCCTCTTTTTATTGACCTAAATGATTACTTTTTTCATCATAAGTTATCCTGTTTCACATTTATATGTTACTTTTGCACAATAAAGTGTGAAGGGCAAATTTCGATGTCGATATATTTTGCTTGTAAATACTAATTGATAATTAATTACAGATGACATCGCTGTAATATAAATAAGAATAATGAATAATTTAAGTTACTCTCTTGGCATGAGTATGGCAACCCAACTTATGCAATCCAATTTAGAAAACCTTGACGTTGATGCCTTTGTGAAAGCATTTACAGAGATAATGAATAACCAAAAAACCTCCATGTCAATGGAGGAAGCTGCACAACATATTCAAGCCTACTTTAGTGCAAAACAGAATGAAATGTTAGAAATAAATAAACAAGAAGGTGAGCTTTTCTTAGCAGAAAACAAGAAAAAAGAAAATGTAGTTGCTTTACCAAGCGGATTACAATATGAAGTATTAAATGAAGGTGACGGAGTTATTCCAACTGCAACTGATACTGTAAAATGTCATTATCATGGAACTTTGATAGATGGCACAGTGTTTGATAGTTCAGTTGAAAGAGGTCAACCTGCCACCTTTGGTGTAACGCAAGTTATAAAGGGCTGGGTAGAAGCACTTCAGTTAATGTCTGTGGGTTCAAAATGGAAATTGTATGTTCCTTCCAATTTAGCCTATGGCGAACAAGGAGCGGGGAATGATATTGAACCTAATGCAGCTCTTATTTTTGAGGTGGAACTATTAGGAATAGAATAAATAAAGTTCAACATAAAAACAATAAAAAACAAAAACTTAAACATCAACAAAATGAAAAAAATTAATCTACTTGCACTTTGTGCATTTATGGTAGGAGGTTTTTTGCTTGCTTCTTGTGGCAACAATTCAACTCCAAAAGCCTCTTTGAAAAATGAGGTTGACTCAATATCTTATGCATACGGGGTAAGCTTGGCTGACCAACGTCTTATGCAGTATTTAGAACAATTAGGTATTGTTGAAAGTTCTTCTGAAATAGAGTTTGAATACCAAAGAAAGATATCTGAGGCGGATTCAACACAAAAAGAAAGTCTTCAAAAAGAGTTAAAGACAAAAGTTGATTCTTTGAACAAAGTAAATGCTCCAAAATTGAATGACTTTTTGAAAGGTTTAAAAGAAGCTGTAAACGCTGGAGAAAAAAAGTCAAGTTACATTCAAGGATTGAGTATTGGTAATCAGATTACACAACAAATGATGCCTCAATTTAACTCGCTTGTTTTTGCTGCTGATACAACTAAAAAGGTTAATAACGATCAATTAGTTGCTGGCTTAATTGGAGCTCTTAAAAACCAAGAACTAGCTATATCTAAACTTGATGCAACTAGCTATGTTCAGAACAGAATGGAAGCGGCTCAAAAAGAATCTCAGATGAAGACTGAAGAAGATCTCAAATCTCAGCACAAAGAATCTTTAGAAGAGGCCGAAAAGTTTTTAGAGGAAAATGCGAAAAAAGATGGCGTTGTAGTTTTACCAAGTGGACTACAATACGAGATTATAAAAAATGGAAGTGGAGCAACTCCAAGTGAAAATGATCAAGTAAAAGTTCACTATCATGGTACATTGTTAGATGGTACTGTTTTTGATAGTAGCGTTGAAAGAAACGAACCTGCTGTTTTTGGAGTAACTCAAGTTATCCCAGGTTGGACAGAAGCTTTGCTGTTAATGCCAGTAGGCTCAAAATGGAAATTATATATTCCATATGATTTAGCTTATGGTGCAGATGATAGAGGAGCAATTAAACCATTTTCAACTCTAATATTTGATGTTGAATTATTGGGCATTGAAAAATAAGTCGAATATAATATATTATAATTTATTGGTGTCCGCTAAAAGTTAGAAAAGGGCATAACGCATCTCTCAGTCACCGATGAATAGGTGAATGAGAGGTGTGTTTTTATTTCCAAGCCCCCCTTAATCAAAAAGTGATGGCTGATTTGGCGGTCTTATGACTTTATCAATCATCACGTCCCAATCTTTCTCGGGATACT
>JAQVZQ010000023.1 GCA_028708095.1 Dysgonamonadaceae bacterium | reverse complement strand
TGAATCAGAAGTGAAAGAGTTCTCAATGCAGCAATTTGAAAACAAATTGTATCCCGATATATATTCATTTAAATATCCGAAAGCAGGTGAGAAAAACTCCACAGTAGCCACCTATGTATATGATATAAGTGCTCAGACAACTAGAAAGATGGATGTACCATTGGATGATGATGGATATATTCCTCGGATTACTTTCACTAAAGATCCAACACAATTAGCAGTGATGACGCTCAATCGAAATCAAAATAGGTTTGATATGTATTTTGTGAATCCACGAAGCACTGTTGCCAAATTAATATTGCGTGATGAAAATAAATATTATGTCGATTCTGACTTTTTGAAATCCATTCATTTCACACCGAGTCATTTTACTTACATTTCAGAAAAAGATGGTTTCAGTCACATCTATATTTATGGATCTTCGGGAACGTTGCAAAAACAATTGACATCAGGCAATTACGATGTTATCAGCTTGTTGGCAGTGGACTCATCGACGGGCACTGTCTTTTATCAGGCAGCTGACGAAACTCCATTGCAACGCAATATATATAAAACTACGATTGACAAGGGTATTACAACTAAATTATCTTCTAAAGCGGGATTCAATTCAGCGACTTTTAGCAACAATGGAAAATTCTTTGAAAACAATTGGTCGAATAGCAATTCACCAAATGTTATCTCTATGCACGACTCAAATGGAAAACAATTGAGACTATTGCAAGACAATCAGGCTGTTGCGAATAAATTGCAACAAGCTCAATTTCCACAAAAAGAATATATAACACTACCTGCTGCCGATGGGAGAACACAGCTTAACGGCTGGATTATAAAACCTGTAAATTTCAATAATTCGCAAAAGTATCCAGTGGTGATGATTCAATACTCAGGACCAAACTCTCAACAGGTGTTAGATAGATTTGGGGTGGATTGGTATTATGAGTTAGCACAACAAGGTTTTGTGGTTGCATCAGTTGATGGAAGAGGAACGGGAGCTCGGGGAGAAGAATTTCGAAAACAAACTTATTTAAACCTTGGCATTACTGAATCTGATGATCAGATTGCAGCAGCACGTTATTTGTCTACTTTATCTTATATAGATGCAAATAGAATTGGTATTTGGGGTTGGAGTTATGGAGGTTACAATGTACTGATGAGTATGAGTAGAGGAAATGGAATTTTTAAAGCTGGTGTTGCAATAGCAGCAGTTACTGATTGGCGTTATTACGATACTGTTTATAGTGAGCGATTTATGCGCACTCCTCAACAGAATGCCGCTGGTTATGATAAAGGCTCGGCAGTTAAGCTTGCTGATAAATTGCAGGGCAGTTTGTTGTTAATTCATGGAACGGCTGACGACAATGTGCATTTTCAAAATGCAATGGAGTATTCACGTGCTCTTGTTAAGGCTGATAAGCATTTTGATATGTTTGTATTTCCAGATAAAAACCATTTTATTAATGGAGGCAATTCTAGAATGTATTTATACAATAAAGTAATAAACTACTATAAAAAGAATTTATAGAAATTGTTGCAGATTACTTTGATGCAATGCTAAGATTATTTGATAAATAAACCTCACAGTGTTAGAATTAAGAAATGCTCAACAAGAGAGATTTGGATTATTGAACAATCAAATATCATTTAAACGCAAATAGTTTGCATTTTGTCAACACCTATAATAATATCCTTTATGAATGATATTTATTTGAATATTTACTATGCACTAAAAGATGAAATATTTTCAGAGGGATTTAAAATAATGATTTATTTATAATTGCATAGACCATCCATTGTTACAGATATTTCGTTTAATGCATAAACAATACATAAACATCATTGTTATAAAGTAGTAAAAAAAATAAAAGCAGTCTGTATATTTATGTATGATTATAGATTTACAAATAATAGTGTGAATATCAATTTTACATAAGTAGGCATTAATTACAGCAAACTACCTAAACAAAAATGGAAAGTTCTTTACAATGTATATGTCTTCTAATGTTATAAAACGAATACTTACTAATCCTGCTTTGGGGTTGGTTCCATACTTTATCTTTTCTATACTAATTGGACAATTAAACACCATTGTAGCACTTGCAATTGGGTTTCTTTTATCAATACTACCTTTATTATTTCGTATGCGTTCAGAGTTGCGTGTTTTATACGATATCTCTGCCTGGAGTTTTGTAATAACTGCTTTAGGAGTTTTGTTTTTAGTTCCAGACTTGCATCCTCAAATGACTTTTATTCTTTCTGAAATTGTTCTGGTTTCTTCTCTTATGGTTTTACGACTATCGCGAAAAAGTAAGATTAAAAGATTGCGTCGAAGCAGCCAAGATGATCGTAAATATTATCTTGTTGAATCATTTCATGTAGCTTTTCAAACCCAATATGCACTTACTCTTCATTTAATTGTAATCTTGGGATTTCGTGTGTTTTTTACTATACGTTATCCTATTTTAGACATAGTCTTGGTGCTTAATACTTTTCAAATAATACTTGGTGTAATAATTGTTTTGGAGGCTCTTAGATTAAAATTGCTTGGTAAACGTTTAGGAGATGAGGAGTGGTTGCCCGTTGTTAATGAGAGTGGAAATGTGCAAGGGAAAGTTGCTAAATCAGTTTCGCAAAGTATGAAAAACAAGTTTCTTCATCCCATGGTTCGCGTTGCATTAATTCATGACAGTAAAGTATATTTGAGAAGTCGTGATGAAACAAGATTACTTGATCCAGGTAAACTTGATTATCCTTTTGAGAAATATATGCAATATGATCAAAATATTGATCAAGCTGTTAAAATCGCAATAAAGAAAGAGATTCAAACAGATGAATTACCGGTGAGATTTTTATTAAAATATATTTTCGAAAATGAAGATACAAAAAGATTGATTTTTTTATATGTATCTAATATAACCTCTGTAGATGATTTTAATAAACTTCATTTGGAAGGTGGCAAATTATGGACAATAAATCAAATAGATGACAATGTTGGGAAAGATATATTTTCAGAATGTTTTGAGCTAGAATTCGAATACTTGAAAAACACAGTTCTTATGATAAATTTCCCAACAGATAAATTGAATAATTCAAAATAATCTTTCCATAAAGAAATTTATCTTTATCTTGTAAGCCAGAACTCAATCTTCAGTTTAATTTTTTCGTAAATGAAAAGAAATGTATCCAATGAAAAGCATGCTCGTCATACTATTCTTGTTAGCCTGTTTGGTAATGTTGTACTCTTCTTTATTAAGTTAATAACAGGTATCTTAGGTCATTCGTTTGCTATTATTGCTGACGCAGTTGAAAGCTTGAGCGATGTTATCTCATCGTTTCTAATCTATATCGGTTTGAAGATTTCAGCAAAACCTTCTGATGAAGATCATCCATTTGGTCATGGCAAGGTAGAGCCTATTGTTAGTTTTATAGTGGCTCTTTTTTTGGTCGGTAGTGCTGGGTTTATTGCATCGCAAGCGATAGACAACCTTCAATCTCCTCAAAAAATGCCCAATCCATACACTTTGGTTGTTTTGGCAGCTATAATAATATATAAAGAGTTTTTCTATCAGTATGTTAACAGGAAGAGTGAAGAAACTTCAAGTACCTCCCTAAAGGCTGATGCATGGCATCATCGTAGCGATGCAATAACATCATTGGCTGCTTTTATTGGAATTGGGATGGCTTTGTTGTTGGGGGAAGGATATGAAAAGCTAGATGATTGGGCTGCATTGGTTGCTTCTCTTATTATTGTTATAAATGCATATTTTGTATTCAGACCAGCACTAGGAGAATTATTGGATGAGCAAAAGTATGACGATCTAATTGATAAGGTAAGAGATGTGGCTGAAAATGTAGATGGTGTTATTGATACAGAAAAATGTTTTATACGTAAGTTTGGTATGAGGTATGTTGTTGATATTCATGTGCGCGTCTCCGCACAAATATCTGTAGTTGAGGGACACACGATAGGTCACGCAGTTCAATATGCTGTGCAGGAGAATATACCTGAAGTAGAGCATGTCTTTACTCATGTAGAACCAAAATAGCATGATATGTTAAGTTTTTAGTGTTCACTTTTTTATTTACTTGAAGCCTACTCATTACATCTTGAGTATAATATTACTAAGTAATTGAAAAGCTCTCTGAATTTTCACAATAAAAGCATTGATATCAATTAATTTTATTGCTCCCCATTTCCACACATTTGAATTATAGCTAATTCGCTACTTTTTCATCAATAGTCATATTGCTGTTTCATACTATTAATGCATTTCATTTGACAACAAATTCACTCACTGTTAAATGCTATTCGATAATTATATATTACCTTATCATTCACTCTTAGCATCACCCAATATACATCTGCCAAGAATTCTATTACTCACTGAATCATGCAATAATCATCTGTCGCAAAAAATTTTACTAACTACATCATACATTAATAATCTTTCGGAAGTTCTTTTACTCATCGCATCATACACTAACCATTTGTAGAGAGTTGTTTTATTTACAACATCACGCACTAATCATCTGTGGAAGGTTCTCTTACTTATCACATCATTAGCAAATATCTATTCAACAGCCTGATTGCTATTTTCATCGCATCTGAATCGTTACACCAAGAGCTACGGAGCATCATTCCGATGTTGGAATGGTCTTGCGGAGACAGAGGGAGATAGATTCCAATACCGGAATCTATCTCCCAAGTTCTCATGACTGACATTCTGACTTCTGGAATTGTATTCAAGAGTACTCAGCACTGACATTCTGACATAAGAATCTATCTCCTGAGTGCTCAGCACCATCATTCCTACTTTGGAATCTATCTCCTGAGTTCTAGTTTAACTGATTCTGACTTCGGAATCCTTCTCCTGAGTATTCCAGCAAACGATTCCAATACAATTTTGTAAGTAATGACTATGTCAATTACCATTTCATCGTACACTTTTATGAGTAATGTCATTTGCGTTTATCATTTTATCGGATAACTAAGAGAGTGTTAGTCATGGTATTTGAATGTTTATATAGTGACAGTAATAGTAATTACAATGTTAACAATATAATTGATTGTATTATCCTTAATAAATAAAGATACTATGGAAAAGATGCACATAAGTTTCATTATAGACCTTAGGAACATAGAGTTTCTTGCATTAGTTCAATTGTTAGTAATGGTGCTTGATTCAAATAATATTTATAACATCAATCTAAAAGAGGCAACAGAAAGAATTAAAAAACAGAAGAAAGAGCTACTATTGCTCAGAAACACAAAACTATCTGTTTATTCATTTCATAAAGATTTTTTCGATATTGAACTGAGCATACACTAAACAGAGTTGAAGTCTCTGAACGGATTAAATCCTTATTCACAGAAAATGTTTTGGAAAAGATGAAACACCTCTTAGCTGTAGGAAGTTATTGGGGAATACTTATTTTCTTATCGTACAGTCGACTCGAAACTCTTTCTCTCCATTTCGTCGCCAGTTTTAAATTAGTTAGCTATATGAATCGAAGATAAATCTTCGGAGGGTGAATGGTTCGCAGCAAAACAACATCAGTTCTCTTTGCCCTTCATTATTAAACGATATGCTTCGTCACAGATTTACTTAGTAACCTTGCCTTCTTTGCGGTTAAAAACAATAAGCAAAATAATTTAATTTTATAAATCAACAGTTATGCCAATTCATCACATTTTAAGAAGGCTCCGTTACAAGAAAATTAGTGATGAAGCTCTTTTTCTATGTGAAAATGGTTTTTTGTTACTTTTATTGTTAAATCGGGTGATTGTTTCTTTAATAGCTTAAGTTTTGGAGATTATATGAGACACAATTTGATGACTCAAACAAAGTAAAGTTGTCGTAGCATCTATTTCTTATAGTATATTTTAAGTTGGATACTTATTATTATGCTTTAATTACTGCAAGTGGTGTAAGCTCAACTTGAATATCTACTAAATCTTTTTGATTCCCCATTACCTCATGAATATCTTTATATGAACCTGGTGCTTCGTCTAAATCTTTTTTGTGCCTTAGACCATGTATAACACCTAAAGCTTTTAATTTTTCCGTCTCCATTTTGAGGTTTAAAGTGTTGCGTGCTTTGTTGCGGCTCATTGTGCGACCAGCACCATGAGAACATGAGTTAAATGATTTGGGGTTTCCTTTACCTTTAATTAAAAATGAACTTGTACCTTGAGAGCCTGGAATCATTCCCCATTCCCCTTCTTCAGCTCTTGTTGCACCTTTCCTGTGTATGATGAGTTTGGTATCATAATGCTTTTCCCAAGCTGCAAAATTATGAGGTTTATTAATGAAATTCGAAAAGATTACTTGTGGTAAAACTTCTGTAAAAGCCTCTTTCACTCTTTCCATCATTAACTTTCTATTTTGCAGAGCAAATTCAATGCAATAGTCCATTTCATTGAAATATTTTTCATAATTTTCCGTTTCATGTAAGAAGTAAGAAAGATCCATTGGCACATCTCTATTGTATTTTTTTGTTTCTTTTGTCGCTTCTGCATGATAATGATTTGCAACAGTATAACCAATGTTTCGAGAGCCTGAATGTACCATAATCCAAATATGTTTGTCAGAACCTTTTTGAATTTCTATAAAATGATTACCACCACCCAATGTGCCTATTTGTGTCATTGCTCGTTCGTATTCCTGTGTGACAATTGGCATATTGTTTTCTAAAGGAGGCATCCAACTTTCATCTTGTTTGTTTTTATGGTGTTTAAATCCTACTGGAACTGTTTTACGAATTTCTCCCATTATTTTCTTTAAATCATCTTTTTCGATATGCGATAAGTTCGTTTTTAGAGAACACATTCCACAACCTATATCTACTCCCACTGCATTGGGTACTATAGCATTTTTAGTTGCCATAACACCTCCAATAGGCATTCCATAGCCTTGGTGAGCATCGGGCATAATGGCGATGTGTTTATATGCAATACTTATGTTAGCCAAATCTTTGGCTTGCTGTAAAGCACCAGCTTCTAAATCTTTCAGCCAAAGTTTAATGGGAATTCTTTCTGTGTCAATTATTTTTATCATAATAACGAATATACAAAATGTTTTAAGCAAGAGTGGCACTTTAAAAATAAATTTCTTTAAAAATGTTCAATCTGCATATTTAATAGAGTAAAATGAATTCTACCTCATATATTTTTCGTTTTTCATTTATTAAATGTACGTTATTCGGGTAATTAAAAAATATATTGAAAATAATAGTAGTATTCTTTGCATATCATATTGATTCTTTGTAATTTTGTGCCGTTTTTAGCCTTAAATAATTAGGCTAAGAGGTATAATAGTCTCATTATACGAAATTTAAATAGTGAAGTTTATTCAAAATAATAATAGAGCGAGACCAAAAAGATTAATAGATTAAAGTAAAGTAGAAAATGCCTACAATTCAACAATTAGTAAGAAAAGGACGTAGCGTGGCTGCAGAAAAAAGCAAGTCGCCGGCGTTGGGTGCGTCACCACAACGACGTGGTGTTTGCACAAGGGTTTATACTACAACCCCTAAGAAACCAAATTCGGCAATGCGAAAAGTTGCACGTGTACGCTTGACCAATTCAAAGGAAGTAAATGCTTACATTCCTGGAGAGGGTCATAATTTGCAAGAACACTCTATAGTGCTAGTTCGCGGTGGACGTGTAAAAGATCTTCCAGGTGTGCGCTATCATATTGTGCGTGGCACATTGGATACAGCAGGCGTAGCGGGTCGCACACAAAGACGCTCAAAGTACGGAACTAAACGTCCTAAACCAGGTGCGGCAGCAAAAAAGTAATTAACATGTAGTGTGTTAATCACTTTAAGGATTATAAAAAAGAATAACAATTAAAAACAATCGATGTTGAGATTTTTGGTGTGAGCTACTTTCAAGGTTGAGTAAATGATTCGGTGGAATTCGTTGAAGACAATATATGGCAACCAAACCAACATAAAACATTTTGAAAAATGAGAAAAACTAAACCAAAAAAAAGACAGGTGCTTCCAGATCCTGTTTATGGAGACGTAAGGGTAACCAGATTTGTTAACCACCTTATGTACGATGGTAAAAAAAGTATCTCTTACGATATTTTTTACTCTGCATTGGAAATAGTTAAGGCCAAGTTGCCTAAAGAAGAAAAGTCAGCTCTCGAGATTTGGAAAGCTGCTTTAGATAATATTACACCTCAAGTTGAAGTTAAATCTCGTCGTGTTGGTGGAGCTACATTTTCAGTTCCTACAGAAATACGACCTAGTAGAAAAGAATCAGTTTCAATGAAAAATCTTATCCTCTATTCACGTAAAAGAGGTGGAAAGTCTATGGCCGAGAAGTTGGCTGGAGAAATTGTTGATGCTTACAACAGTCAAGGAGGTTCATTCAGACGAAAAGAGGATATGCACAGAATGGCTGAAGCTAATCGTGCTTTCGCACATTTTAGATTTTAATATAGACTAGGTAAGAAAGATGGAAAAAGGTTTAAAAAATACATTACTATACACGCGAAACATTGGGGTTATGGCGCATATCGATGCAGGTAAGACGACCACATCGGAGCGGATATTGTTTTATACAGGACTTACTCATAAAATTGGAGAAGTGCACGATGGTGCTGCTACCATGGACTGGATGGAGCAAGAGCAAGAAAGAGGTATTACTATTACTTCTGCGGCCACTACCACTACTTGGAAATATAATGATCAACAATATAAAATAAATTTAATTGATACGCCTGGACACGTGGACTTTACTGTTGAGGTAGAGCGCTCTTTACGTGTACTTGATGGTGCTATTGCTGCATTCTGTGCTGTTGGTGGTGTAGAACCACAGTCTGAAACTGTTTGGCGCCAAGCCGACAAGTATAACGTTCCACGTATTGGTTATATCAATAAGATGGATAGATCTGGTGCTAACTTCTTTGAAGTTGTTAGTCAGATTAAAAACGTATTACGTGCAAATGCATGTCCTATACAGATACCTATTGGAGCTGAAGAGGGTTTTAAAGGTGTTGTAGACCTTATAACGATGAAGGCTTTGATTTGGCACGATGAGACTATGGGGGCAGATTATCACACAGAAGAAATTCCAGCAGAATTGCTTGAGGAGGCCAAAGAATGGCGTGAGAAAATGTTGGAGTCTGTAGCGGAATGTGATGACAATTTAATGGAAAAGTTTTTTGACGATCCAGAGTCGATTACAGAAGATGAGATTCATGCAGCTATCCGTAAAGGAACTATTGGGATGAAATTAAATCCAATGGTATGTGGATCTTCATTTAAAAACAAAGGCGTTCAAGTTTTACTTGATGCAGTATGTGCTTATTTGCCTAGCCCTTTAGATGCTGGTGCAATTGAAGGTACAGATCCTAACGATTCAAGTATAGTTTTAAAGCGTTATCCAAATACCGAGGAACCTATGTGCGCTCTTGCATTTAAAATTGCTACAGATCCTTTTGTAGGTCGATTGTGCTTTTTTAGGGTATATTCGGGAGTGTTAAATGCAGGATCTTATGTGTACAATACACGTTCAGGTAAAAGAGAACGAATTTCACGTATTTTTCAAATGCATTCCAACAAGCAAAATTCAAAAGAATTAATTGCTTGTGGAGATATTGGAGCAGGTGTTGGATTTAAAGATATCCGTACAGGCGACACTTTATGTGATGAGAAATATCCTATAACTCTAGAGTCAATGGATTTTCCTGATCCTGTTATTGGAATTGCTGTTGAACCTAAAACTCAAAAAGATTTAGATAAACTTTCAAATGGTCTAGCTAAGCTTTCAGAAGAAGATCCAACTTTTACAGTTAAGAGTGATGAAGAAACTGGACAGACTATAATTTCAGGGATGGGAGAGCTCCATTTAGAGGTAATTATAGATCGTTTAAGACGAGAGTTTAAAGTAGAAGCCAATCAAGGTCGCCCACAAGTATCATACAAAGAAGCAATTTCGAAGCCTGTTGAATTGCGCGAAACATATAAGAAACAGACAGGTGGTCGTGGTAAATTTGCAGATATGATTGTCCGCATAGAACCAGGAGATGCAGAATTTGAAGGAGAATTGCAATTTATAGACCAAGTAAAAGGTGGAAATATTCCAAAGGAATACATTCCTTCTATTCAGAAAGGTTTTGCACGAGCAATGAAGAACGGTGTCCTAGCAGGATATGCCTTAGATAAACTTAAAGTGACTGTTTTAGATGGTTCTTATCATCCTGTCGATTCAGATCAATTATCTTTTGAAATATGTGCTGTTCAGGCATTTAGAACTGCTTCGGAAAAAGCAAGCCCTGTTCTAAAAGAGCCTATTATGAAAGTAGAAGTTGTAACACCCGAAGAGAGTATGGGTGATGTAATTTCTGACTTGAATAAACGTCGAGGACAAATTGAAGGAATGGAATCAAACCGTTCTGGTGCTCGTATTGTGAAAGCGATTGTACCATTAGCAGAAATGTTTGGTTATGTTACATCTTTACGAACAATTACATCAGGTAGAGCAACATCAACAATGTCTTTCTCTCACTTCGAAACAGTTTCTCCTTCTATAGCAACACAAGTGCTTGAAGAAGTTTCAGGACGAGTAGATTTGATCAAATAATAAAATAATTTTATGAGCCAAAAAATCAGAATTAAACTGAAATCTTACGATTATAGCCTGGTAGATAAATCAGCAGAGAAAATCGTTAAAACAGTAAAAGCAACGGGTGCTGTCGTAAGTGGTCCTATACCTCTTCCTACTCACAAACGTATTTTTACAGTAAACCGTTCTACTTTTGTTAATAAAAAGTCTCGTGAGCAATTCGAGCTTTCATCATTTAAACGCTTGATAGATATATATAGCTCGACAGCAAAAACTGTTGATGCTCTTATGAAGCTGGAGCTTCCAAGTGGAGTAGAAGTAGAAATCAAAGTATAACTTGTATTTATTTATCATTTTATTTTGATAAATATAAAACCACTAGTTGGTTTTACGAGTATAACATTATTTATAATTATTAATAACGTCATCTTTGAAGATTTTAGTTCTTCAGAGATATAACAAAAAACAGAGAAATGCCAGGATTAATTGGAAAGAAAATCGGAATGACATCCGTTTTCAGTGCCGATGGAAAAAATGTTCCATGCACTGTTATTGAAGTGGGTCCTTGCGTTGTTACTCAAGTTAAAACAACCGAAACGGATGGATATGATTCTATTCAAGTAGGGTTTATGGAAAAGAAAGAAAAAAGTTCCGTTAAACCCGAGCTCGGTCATTTTAAGAAAGCTGGAGTAGCACCTATGAGACACTTGGCCGAGTTCAAAGGTTTTGAAGACAGATTTAAATTGGGAGAGCAAATTACAGTTGATATTTTCAAAGATGTAATGTATGTAGACGTGGTTGGTATATCGAAAGGAAAAGGTTTTCAAGGCGTCGTTAAACGTCATGGTTTTTCTGGAGTAGGTGAAACAACTCATGGTCAAAAAAGACATGTAAGACATCCTGGATCTATCGGAGCAGCATCGTATCCAGCCAAAGTTTTTAAAGGAACACGCATGGGAGGCCAAATGGGTAATGAACGTGTGACTGTTCAGAACCTTCAGGTCGTTAAAGTAATTTCTGAACATAATCTTTTACTATTGAAAGGTTCTGTTCCAGGAGGAAAAGGTTCAATATTATATATCGAAAAATAAAATGGAATTAAATATATACAATATAAAAGGCGAAGTAACGGATAAAAAGGTTACACTAAATGATTCCATTTTCGGAATAGAACCTAACAAGCATGTTATTTGGTTAGATGTAAAGCAATACAGAGCTAATCAACGCCAAGGTACGCATAAGACAAAACAACGTAATGAGATAAGAGGTAGTGGACGGAAGCTTGTTCGTCAGAAAGGTAGTGGTGGAGCACGTAGGGGTGATGTCAAATCTCCTTTGCTTGTTGGTGGTGGTCGTGCATTCGGACCAAAACCTCGAGATTATAGCTTTAGATTGAATAAGAAAGAGAAGGTGTTGGCTCGCAAATCTGCATTTTCTTTAAAAGCTCAAAATAACTCTATTGTTATAATTGAAGATTTTGATTTAGAGACACCAAAAACAAAAAGTATGCTCGAAATGACTTCAAATTTGAAGCTTGCTAATAAAAAGTTGCTTTTAGTTTTATCAAGTCAGAATAAAAACGTATATTTGTCGGCCCGAAATTTAAGGAATGTCAATATAGTAACTGCTTCGGATTTAAGCACATATAAAATATTAGATTGCGCAAGTTTAATACTTACTGAATCTTCTATAGCTGCTATTGACAACTCATTTAAAGCAAAAGGAGAAAAATAATGGGAATTATTATAAAACCAATTTTCACAGAAAAGCAAACTGAAATGACCGACAAGTTCGAGAATCGTTATGGTTTCATAGTGCTTCCAACTGCAAATAAAGTAGAGATTAAAAAAGCAATAGAAGAGCTTTATAATGTGCATGTGGAAAGAGTTAATACAATGAAATATGATGGTAAGATTAAAAGCCGACACACAAAATCTGGTGTAGTATCGGGGAAAACACCATCATTTAAAAAAGCTATTGTAACTCTTAAAAAAGGAGATACAATTGATTTATACAGTAATATTTAATATATAATGGCAATACGTAAATTTAAGCCCACAACACCGGGGCAGAGACATAAAATTATCGGTTCGTTTGAAAATATCACTACGAACGTACCGGAAAAATCTCTTGTTGTTGGTAAAAGTGCGTCAGGTGGTCGAAATAGTCAAGGTAAAATGACAGTTCAATACCTTGGCGGCGGTCATAAAAGACGATACAGAATTATCGACTTCAAAAGAACAAAAGATGGGATTCCTGCTATTGTAAAAACAATAGAATATGATCCAAACCGTTCTGCTAGGATAGCATTGCTATATTATGCAGATGGAGCTAAAACTTATATTTTAGCACCTAATGGTTTAAAAGTAGGAACCACAGTGATGTCAGGAGCTGATGCAGCTCCTGAAGTAGGCAACTCATTACCTTTATCTAGGATACCAATTGGAACAGTAGTTCACAATATTGAACTACGTCCAGGGCAAGGTGCTAAGATAGTGAGATCTGCAGGTAGTTTCGCTCAATTAACTTCTCGTGAAGGAGCTTATGCGATTATTAAAATGCCTTCAGGTGAAATCCGTAAAATATTAGCAACATGTAAAGCTACTATTGGCAGCGTAGGTAATTCGGATCACAAATTAGAAAGATCAGGTAAAGCAGGTCGCTCAAGATGGCTTGGCCGTCGTCCTCATAATCGTGGAGTAACTAAAAACCCAGTTGATCACCCAATGGGTGGTGGAGAAGGTCGTGCTTCAGGAGGTCATCCAAGATCGCCAAAAGGTCTATATTCAAAAGGTCTGAAGACTAGAGCTCCTAAAAAACATTCTTCCAAATATATTGTAGAAAGAAGAAAAAAGAAATAATCTGATTAATTTAAAAAACTATGAGTCGATCATTAAAAAAAGGTCCGTATATCAATGTTAAATTAGATACTAAAGTTTCTGCTTTGAATGAAAGCGGCAAAAAAACCGTTATTAAAACATGGGCAAGAGCTTCTATGATCTCTCCAGATTTTGTTGGTCACACTATTGCTGTTCATAATGGGAATAAGTTTATTCCTATATATATTACAGAAAATATGGTTGGGCATAAATTAGGTGAGTTTGCCCTTACACGTACTTACCGCGGTCATGCGGGTGCGAGAAAAAGATAAAAAATGGAGCGCAAATTAAAATATAAAGAAAGTAAAAGACATGAGTGCTAGAAAAAGAATATCAGCCGAAAAGAGAAAAGAAGCTCGAAAAGAGGTATCTTTGGCTATTTTAAAGAATGTTCCTACATCTCCACGAAAAATGCGCTATGTTGTTGACATGGTCCGCGGCATGGAAGTATTTAAAGCATTAGGTGTGTTGAAGTTTTCAAATAAGGCAGCAGCAGAAAGAATAGAAAAACTATTATTATCTGCTATTTCGAATTGGGAACAAAAAAATGAGCGTAAAGCCGAAACAGGCGAATTATACATTAAAACTATATCGGTGGATGGAGGATCTATGTTAAAGAGACTTCGTCCGAGAGCACAAGGACGTGGTAATAGAATACGCAAACGCTCAAATCACGTTACATTGGTGGTAGATATACTAAATTCAGAAAAAAACAATTAGCCAATGGGACAAAAAGTAAATCCGATATCAAATCGTTTAGGCATCATTAGAGGTTGGGATTCCAATTGGTATGGTGGAAATAATTATGGTGATACATTACTGGAAGATAGTAAACTCCGGAAGTATTTAAATGCTCGTTTAGCAAAAGCAAGCGTATCACGTATTATAATAGAAAGGACTTTAAAATTAGTTACCATTACTATCTGTACTGCTCGTCCGGGAATTATTATCGGAAAAGGTGGCTCGGAAGTTGATAAACTAAAAGAGGAGTTAAAGAAAATATCTGATAAAGAGGTTCAGATTAATATTTTCGAAGTTAATAAGCCCGAATTAGATGCAGTTCTTGTTGCAAATAATGTTGCTCGCCAAATTGAAGGCAATATTGCTTATCGACGTGCTGTAAAAATGGCTATTGCTTCAACTATGCGAATGGGTGCAGAGGGTATAAAAATTCAGGTATCTGGACGTTTGAACGGGGCAGAGATGGCTCGTTCAGAAATGTATAAAGAGGGAAGAACACCTTTACATACTTTTCGTGCAGATATAGATTATGCTTTGGCTGAAGCCCTAACAAAAGTTGGACTTATAGGTGTAAAAGTTTGGATTTGCCGTGGGGAAATTTATGGAAAAATCGATTTAGCTCCATCATTCGCATCTCAAAAAGATAACCGTGGTCGTAGAGGTAGTGGTGGTCAAAGAAAAGATAGTGGAAGAGATCAACGCAGAGGTAGAAGAAAATAAAAAATTAAAGCTTGAGATAAAATAAAATGTTACAACCGAAGAAAACAAAATTCAGAAGACAGCAAAAAGGTCGTATGAAAGGAAATGCTCAACGTGGCAACCAGTTAGCTTTTGGTTCATTTGGAATTAAATCTTTAGAATCTAAATGGATTACTGGACGGCAAATAGAGGCAGCTCGTATTGCTGTAACTCGCTATATGCAACGTCAAGGTGAAGTTTGGGTTCGTATTTTTCCTGATAAACCAATTACAAAGAAACCAGCTGAAGTACGTATGGGTAAAGGTAAAGGAGCACCAGAAGGATTTGTTGCACCTGTTACGCCTGGAAGAATACTATTTGAAATTGAGGGTGTGTCCTTTGATGTAGCTAAAGAAGCATTGCGCTTAGCAGCTCAAAAACTACCTGTTACTACGCAATTTATAGTAAGACGAGATTATACCAAAAACTCATAATCGTTAATATAAAATGAAGTTACAAGAAATTAAGGAAATGTCTGACAAAGATTTAAAAGAGAGGTTGGACGCTGAGAAACTATCGTTAAATCAACTGGTTATTAGTCATAGTATTACTCCACTTGATAATCCGAGCATCTTGAAAGAGAAAAGAAAAGATATTGCCCGTATTAATACAGAAATCCGTGCAAGAGAAATCAACAAAGCATAAAACCATAATGGAAACGAGAAATTTAAGAAAAGAAAGAGTGGGGGTCGTTTTCAGTAATAAGATGGAGAAGTCTATCACTGTTGCTGTAAAATGGAAAGAAAAGCACCCTATATATGGGAAGTTCGTTAATAAAACGAAGAAATTTCATGCACACGACGAAAAAAACGACTGTAACATTGGTGATACAGTACGTATAATGGAAACACGTCCTTTGAGCAAAACAAAGAGATGGAGATTGATAGAAATTTTAGAAAGAGCTAAATAACATGATACAACAAGAATCAAGATTAGCTGTAACAGATAACAGCGGAGCAAAAGAAGCATTGTGCATTCGTGTCTTAGGTGGAACCAGAAGACGTTATGCTTCTGTGGGTGACGTAATTGTTGTTGCTATCAAGCATGTTATAGCCTCAAGTGAAGTAAAAAAAGGTGCAGTATCTAGAGCAATTATCGTTCGCACAAAAAAAGAAATTCGTCGTCCTGATGGATCATATATTCGTTTCGATGATAATGCTTGTGTTTTATTAAATAGTGCTGGAGAATTAAGAGGCAGTCGAATTTTTGGCCCTGTTGCTAGAGAATTACGTTCGACAAACATGAAAATAGTTTCACTAGCGCCTGAAGTGCTTTAATCATTTAAAAGGATTATAAATAATGAGTAAATTACATATAAAAAAAGGCGACACTGTTTATATAAATTCTGGTGAGGATAAAGGTAAAACAGGTAGGGTATTGCAAGTTCTAGTGAATAAAGAACGCGCTATTGTTGAAGGTATCAATATGATGTCTAAACATTCAAAACCAAACGCACAAAATCCTCAGGGAGGAATTGAAAAAATGGAAGCCTCTATACATATTTCAAATCTTAACTTAGTAGATCCAAAAACTGGAAAACCTACTAGAATAGGTAGAAAAGAAAATAGCAAAGGAAAATTGACACGTTTTGCCAAAAAATCAGGGGAGGAAATTAAATGAGCACAATAGTAAATTTAAAAGAAGACTATAAAAATAGGATTGTTCCTGCTCTGGTAAAAGAGTTTTCATACAAAACAGTTATGCAGGCTCCTAAATTAACCAAGATAGTAATAAATCAAGGTCTAGGAATTGCCATTGCTGATAAAAAGATTATTGAAACAGCAATTAGTGAATTAAGTGCAATTACTGGACAAAGAGCAGTTCCAACCTATTCTAAAAAGGATATTTCTAACTTTAAGTTACGAAAAAAAATGGCGATTGGTGCAAGAGTTACTTTACGTCATGATAAAATGTATGAGTTCCTTGAAAGGTTAGTTCGAGTAGCATTACCACGTACGCGTGACTTCAGAGGAATTGAAGCAAAACTTGATGGACGTGGAAATTATACTCTTGGAATAGCAGAGCAAATAATTTTTCCAGAAATTAATATAGACAAAATAAATAAAATTCTGGGAATGAACATAACTCTCGTAACATCTGCAGAAACAGATGAAGAAGGATATGCTTTATTAAGAGAATTTGGATTACCATTCAAAACTGAAAAAAAAGACTAAATAAATGGCAAAAGAATCAATGAAAGCTCGCGAGGTTAAAAGAGCAAAGTTAATCGCCCGTTATGCTGAGAAAAGAGCTCGATTAATAGCAGAAGGAGATTACGATGCACTTCAATCTATACCTAAAAACGCATCTCCTGTTCGTGCACATAACCGCTGTAAGATAACCGGACGTCCGAAAGGATATATGCGACAGTTTGGACTTTCTCGTATACAATTTAGAGAAATGGCTTCACAAGGGTGGATACCAGGAGTTAAAAAGGCAAGTTGGTAATAATACTTTCAATGCTTATAAAATTAAATAATTAAATATTGTCTCGATAGTCGAGATCAATTTAAATCAATAATAAAAATGACAGATCCAATAGCAGATTATTTGACGCGATTGAGGAATGGAATTCAAGCACATCATCGTGTTGTGGATATTCCGGCATCAAATTTAAAAAGAGATATTACAGAGATTCTCTTTGATAAAGGATACATTCTTAATTATAAGTTTGTAGACGAAGGACCACAAGGCATAATTAAAATAGCTTTGAAATACGATCCAGTGACCAAAATTAATGCAATAAAGAAGTTAACACGAATTTCCTCTCCTGGATTGCGTCAATATGTAGGTTTTAAAGAAATGCCACGCGTTTTAAATGGCTTAGGTATTGCAATAGTATCCACTTCTCAAGGTGTAATGACAGACAAAGAAGCTAGGACATTAAAAGTTGGCGGTGAAGTTTTATGTTACGTATATTAAATTAGGAAAAACATGTCAAGAATAGGAAAATTACCAATAACATTACCTTCATCTGTTTCTGTAAACATTGCAGACGATAATATGATCACTGTTAAAGGTCCAAAAGGAGAGTTGCATCAACAAGTACACTCTGAGATGTCAGTGAGCATTGAAGAAGGTGTTTTAAGTATAGATAGACCTTCAGAATCAAAAGAGCATAAATCCTTACATGGACTTTATCGCTCGTTGATCAACAATATGATAATTGGAGTTTCAGAAGGGTTCCGTAAAGAGTTAGAATTAGTAGGAGTAGGCTTTAGAGTTACAAATACTGGGCAACTTTTAGAATTATCTTTGGGTTTTACACATTCAATTTTTTTGTTACTACCAGAAGAAATTAAAGTTGAAACCAAGATGGAAAGAAATAAAAGCCCGCTTATTATTTTAGAGTCTTGTGATAAACAATTAATTGGGCAAGTATGTGCCAAAATACGTTCGTTTAGAAAACCTGAACCATATAAAGGAAAAGGTGTTCGATTTGCAGGTGAACAGGTTCGTCGCAAATCTGGAAAGACAGCTGCAAGCAAATAATTTACGTAAACTGAAATTACAATGTTAACAAAATTAGAGAAAAGATTAAAAATAAAAAAACGTGTACGAGATAAAGTGCAAGGTACATCAGAGCGCCCTCGACTAACTGTGTTTCGTAGCAACAAGCAAATTTACGCACAATTAGTTGATGATATAACTGGAACTACACTTGCTGCGGCATCATCTTTGAAATTAGAAGATAAGCTTCCAAAAAAGGAAATAGCATCAAAAGTTGGTGAACTCATTGCTGAAAAAGCAAAAGAGGCAGGAATTGAAAAAGTCTCATTTGACAGGAATGGTTATCTTTATCATGGACGTGTTAAAGAATTGGCAAATGCCGCTCGTAAAGCAGGACTTAAATTTTAAATAATCATGGCAAGAGGAATTAATAAAGTGAATACGTTCAACGATATAGAGTTGAAAGATAGATTGGTAGCAATAAATAGGACTACTAAGGTAACTAAAGGAGGACGCACATTTACATTTTCAGCCATGGTTGTAGTTGGAAACGAAGATGGTGTTGTTGGATGGGGGCTAGGTAAGGCTGGTGAAGTTGTTACTGCGATTGCAAAAGGTGTTGAAGCAGCTAAGAAAAATTTGGTAAGTATTCCAGTTCATAGAGGTACTATTCCTCACGAACAATTAGCCCGTTTTAGTGGCGCTGAAGTATTTATTAAACCTGCAGTTACAGGTACAGGAGTAAAAGCTGGCGGTGCTATGCGCGCTGTACTTGAGAGTGTTGGAATTACGGATGTTTTAGCAAAATCAAAAGGTTCGTCAAATCCACATAATCTTGTTAAAGCAACAATTGCAGCTCTTATGGAACTTAGAGATCCAATTGTCATTGCTCAGACTAGGGGTGTAAGTTTAGATAAAGTTTTTAACGGATAATAAAGGAAGATATCAAAATGGCTAAAATTAAAGTTAAACAGACAAAAAGCAGAATTGGATCTCCTAAAGATCAAAAGAGAACGTTGGATGCTTTAGGTCTGAGAAAAATGAATAAAGTTGTTGAGCATGATGATACTCCAACTATAAGAGGAATGATTACTAAAGTTCAACACTTAGTAACAATAGTAGAATAAGAAATATAGATAATAATACATTAAGAAATGAATTTATCGAACTTAAAACCGGCAGAAGGTTCAACTAAAACACGCAAAAGAATTGGTCGAGGAGAAGGATCAGGATTAGGCGGAACTTCTACCAGAGGACATAAAGGAGCACAATCAAGATCTGGATATTCTCGTAAGATTGGTTTTGAAGGAGGCCAAATGCCTATTCAACGTCGTTTACCGAAGTTTGGATTTACACCTTTGAAAAAAACTGTATATAAAGTTATCAATTTAGATAAATTACAAGAAATAGCTGATAGTAAAAAGTTAACAGTTATTGATACAGAAGTAATGATCAAGGCTGGTTTCATGGCACCTAAACATTTATTAAAAATACTTGGTAAGGGTTCGTTAACTTCCAAGTTAGAAGTGAAAGCGCATGCTTTTTCAAAATCGGCAGAAGAAGCTATTACAAACGCAGGGGGAACAACTGTAAAAATCCAATAAAATGAAATTCGTAAAAACAATTGAGAATATTTGGAAGATCGAAGATTTGAGGAAAAGGCTTATAACCACTCTTTTCTTCATAACTATCTATCGTTTTGGTTCATTTGTGGTTCTACCTGGAGTAGATCCACTTCAGCTCCAAGCATTACAATCAAACGCTAGTACAGGGCTTCTGAGTTTGTTAGATATGTTTTCAGGAGGGGCATTTGCTAATGCTTCAATTTTTGCATTGGGTATCATGCCTTATATTTCTGCATCTATTGTGATGCAGTTGTTAGGAGTTGCTTTACCTTACTTTCAAAAATTACAACGTGAAGGTGAAAGTGGGCGTACTAAAATGAACCAATATACTCGTTACTTAACGGTAGCTATATTATTAGTTCAGGGACCAGCTTATATTTACGGAGCTTTGGGTGCAGCTGTACCAGGTGGATTTTTTGATTGGATTTTACCAACTACAATTATTTTAGCTTCGGGTAGTATGTTCGTTCTTTGGTTAGGGGAGCGTATAACGGATAAAGGTATTGGAAATGGTATTTCTTTTATTATATTAATTGGTATAATTGCAAGATTACCTCACGCTTTAATTGGAGAGTTTGATTCACGATTGAGAGATTCGGGAGGTGGATTAATTGTTTTCATGCTTGAGATTGTGTTTTTGTTATTTATCATTGCCGCTGCAATTATGTTGGTTCAAGGTGCAAGAAAGGTACCTGTTCAATATGCAAAACGCATTGTAGGTAATAGACAATATGGCGGTGTTCGTCAATATATACCTTTAAAAGTTAATGCAGCAAACGTAATGCCAATTATTTTTGCTCAGGCTATTATGTTTATCCCAATAACAATTGCCAATTTTACTGCAAAAGAGGGGGGAGGTTTTTTATCTGCGTTGATGGATCATACAAGTGTGTGGTATAATTTGTTGTTTGCATTTATGATTATTGCATTTACTTATTTTTATACTGCAATTACTATAAATCCGACTCAAATGGCTGAGGATTTAAAACGCAATAATGGTTTTATACCAGGTATAAAACCAGGTAAAAGAACAGCAGAATATATAGACACTATTATGTCTCGGATAACATTGCCTGGATCTGTTTTCTTAGCTCTTGTAGCTATCATGCCTGCTTTTGCAAGTTTCTTCGGTGTAAGTGGACAATTTGCACAATTTTTTGGAGGTACATCATTATTGATTCTCGTGGGTGTTGTGTTAGATACATTGCAACAAATTGAAAGTCATTTGCTCATGAGGCATTATGATGGGCTGTTAAAATCAGGTAAAATAAAAGGACGTACTGGTTCCATTGCCGCATATTAGATAAGTGTTTTTAAACAACGATGAGTAGTAAAATGATTTATCTTAAAACTGACGAAGAAATTGATTTGATGCGTGAAAGTAATCGAATAGTTGGAATGACGCTAGGAGAGTTGTCTAAGCACATACAACCAGGAGTTACTACTTTACAACTTGATAAAATAGCTGATGAGTTTATAAGAGATCATGGAGCAATACCATCTTTTTTAGGTTATGGTGGTTTTCCCAATTCTATTTGTACCTCTGTGAATGAAAATGTTGTTCATGGAATCCCAGATAATAAGCCTTTACAAGAAGGTGATGTCGTATCAATTGATTGTGGCACAAATAAAAATGGATATAGTGGTGATTCAGCATATACATTTTGTGTTGGCGAGGTCGCTGATGAAATAAAAGAACTGCTAAGAGTTACACGTAAATCACTTTATTTGGGAATTGATCAGGCCAAAGAAGGCAATAGAATTGGAGATATTGGAAATACTATACAATCATATTGCGAGAAGCTAGGTTATTCTGTGGTAAGAGAGTTGGTAGGACATGGAATTGGTCGAGAAATGCACGAAGCTCCTGAAGTTCCAAATTATGGGAGAAGAGGAACTGGCCCATTAATTAAAAATGGGATGTGTATCGCTATTGAACCAATGATAAATTTGGG